>JAFWGF010000004.1 GCA_017512495.1 Bacilli bacterium | reverse complement strand
CTTTTCATCAAATGTATAATCTCCATATTTATCAATATATTCATAGATATTCATATTACCACCACAAAAATATTATAACATAGATATAAAAAAAAGAATTCCTAATTTGAAATTCTAATTATTTAAATATTTAATAGCTTCAGTAGCAGCAATTGCACCATCAGCTGTAGCAGTTACTAATTGTCTTAATTCTTTATTTCTAGTATCACCAGCTACAAATATACCAGGAATGTTTGTATGACAGCTTTCATCTGCAATAATATAACCAGATTCATCAATATTAATTAATTTTTTAAAGTTTTCATTTTCTGGTACTTTACCAATTGCAACAAACAAACCTTTAACTGATATATTCTTGATTGAACCATCTTTATTAGTAACTTCAATAGCCGTCAATGAATCATCTGCAATTAGTTTAGTTACATTACTGTTATAGATAAATTCCACGTTGTCTTGCTCTTTTAATTTTTCAACTACTGATTGATCACCACGAAATTGATCACGTCGATGAATCAAATATACCTTATCAGCAATACTAGATAAATATAAAGCATCTTCAAGAGCTGTATTACCTCCACCAACTACAGCAACATCTTTCTTTTTAAAGAAATTACCATCACAAGTTGCACAATAAGAGATACCTTTTCCAATTAAATCACTTTCGTTTTCTAATCCTAATTTACGATTATCTGCACCAGTTGCAATAATAATTGTCTTAGTCTGATAAGTATTCTTACTTGTAATTACTTCTTTGTAGTCATTTTTATCAATTATTTCAGTAACTTTTTCATATTTTATTTCAGCTCCTAAGTCAACAATTTGATTATACAATTTAGTTGCAAAATCAAATCCAGATATATGAGCTTCAACAGGATAATTTTCAATATCTAAAGTATTAATAATTTGTCCTCCATAAGTAATCGCCTCTAAAACCAAAACGTTTTTTAAAGCTCTTTTTCCATAGATAGCAGCAGTCATACCAGCAGGTCCTGCACCAATAATTATAATATCATACATATTAATTACCTATAAATCTTTCTAAATCGTCTTTAGAAATCATTCCAACATTTCTTTTTACTTCTTTTCCTTCATTTAACATAACTAAACAAGGAATTGAACTAACTTGATATTTATCAACTAATTCATCATTATCATCAATATCAATTGAGACAATTTTTATTTTATCAGTTGCTGCTATTTCCTCTAAAATAGGTAACATTATCTTACAGGGACCACACCAAGCAGCATTAAAATCAATTAAAACTGGTTTATCGCAATTTAATACTTCTGCTTCAAAATTATCGTTTGTGACTTTAACTATTTCCATTTGAACCTCCTATAGTAATTTCAAAATATCTTCTTCCATCTTTTTAGGATCATAAGTTGGACTATATCTTTTAATTACATTACCTTCTCTATCAATTAAAAACTTAGTAAAATTCCATTTTATATCATTCTTTTCCTTGCAAGTTGAACTAATCTTCATAATTGCTTTCATTGCCATTTTATTTTTCATGCCTTCTATTTCTTCTTCTAAATTACTATTTTTTAATACTTTAAATAGTTCATCAGCCTGATCTCCATTAACATCTATTTTTTTCATTTGATCAAACTGTGTTTGATATTTTGCAGTACAAAACTCATGAATTTCATTATCATCTCCAGGCGCTTGATGACCAAATTGATTACATGGAAAATCTAATATTTCTAGACCTTTATCATGATATTTTTCATATAAATATTCTAAACCTTCATATTGTGGAGTAAACCCACAACCAGTAGCTGTATTAACTACAACTACAACTTTTCCTTTCAAATTACTTAATGCATAATCTTCTCCAGATCTTGTTTTTACTAATAAATCATAAATCATATAAATCCTCCTATAAATTATTTTAAATCTATTACTCTAATTATTGCAGCATTTTTTAACTTTTTACTCATTTTATGAACTACTTTATGGTTACGTGAACTAGTTAACCCACTACCTGTTTCATATGCTGTAAATGTCTTTTTCTTGTAATCTACTTCACCTACAAAAGATACGTGATACCAGCCACTTGAAGCCCATGAGTCTGGATCATTGAGATTAATTGGATTGTCAAACCATTCAATTATATCACCAGGTTTTATTTCTTCATAATTAGTAATTATTTTATTAGTTTTGGCTTTAGCTAATCCTGCGAAATTTCCGGAAGAATTAACAGCAGTCCTACCGGTGCCAAAAATACCAGCTTTATAATAAACCATATCTGTTGTCCAATTACAACAAGTAGTCATATTGATAGCACCTTTATTAGAAATCAGTTTATCAAAATGTTTAGCATCTGATAATCCATCTTCTGTATGTACTAATTGATATGGATAAAAGGCGTCTGAGGAGGCTACTCCAGGAGTTTCACCTTTTCTGATTGCTGACATCTTTTGACATCCACCACCCCATTTACAATATTTACCATTATCACCATTATAGTAATCAAATCCATATATAACTATCATACCCAAGACATATTCTGCAACTTGTTGAAATTCATAGACTGTCGTTACTTTAGGTTGATATCCATAATACTTTTCAAAGTATCCTCCTAAACTTTTCATATATTTATCGAAACCACCATATGAATTAATTGCAGTATTAAAATTATAATAATTAAAATCATTTATATGTCTTTCAACAATATGAATTGTATCACATGAGAATTGTGCTTTAATATGTTTACTTTTACAACTAAAATCTAATTGTCTAAAAGTTCCAGAATCATAACCTGATGGATCAGTTATTACTGAACTAGGCTTTCCTGGATCTATTTTTATATATTTTGAATATAAACTGGGTTTAGTTGCATTTTTATAGCATACACTAATTTTAGTGTTATTACCTACTAAACTCATTACTATAGTAACAAGCATTGGTATAAAAAAGATTATTACTAATGCTTTTAAAGAATTTACTAGCTTTTTTATTAATTTATTATTATCTGGATTATTTATTAATTGAAAAAATAATATCGTAAAACCAACAATTGCTAAAATGGGAGCAATAATCACAATTAAGTTTAATACATTCTTTGTGTAATACATTATTGTATTTAAACTAGCATCAGTACAAAGATTTTTGGTAGTAGCTAATATCATATACTTCCTCCACTCTGTTTTTATTCTATCATACTATTTTTTCTTTTGCATAAAAAAAGCATACAAAGTATGCTTATAACTCTATAATTGTTGGCTCATGGTTTACATTAGGTAGAAAAACTTCTAATAAATCTTCAGTTTTAATTTTAATATGCTTTGTATTTTCACCAGTATTACATGCGAAGTATTCTGAATCAGCTACTTCTTTATCAATTGCTACTTTTACTATATTATCAGTATCATTAATTACACTCATCACAGTAGCACTTCCAGGAACTACTCCTAATACTTTTTCCATAGATTCAGCAGATGCGAAAGATACTCTTGAACATCCCATTTTATCTCTGAAAATTTTTGAATCAAATCTTTTTTCTGCTGGTAAAACAACTAAATAAAATTGTGTTTTCTTTTCATTACATACAATTATTGTTTTTCTTATTTCAGCACCTAGTTTATTATTTATCTCAATACACTCTTCCATTGACTCAACAGTATCATTATCTACTCTATCAAAATCAATATTTAATTCATTTAATTTTTCATATACTTTTTTTTCTAATTCACTAGTATAACTACTTGGCATTTCTTTTGTTATATCACTTATAAACATATTATTCTCCTTTTTATTATATTTTCATATTTTTTAGTTGATCCTTACTCATCGTTATTAAGATATATGGAACAGCTGTAATATTATCTGATTCATCATCTTTATACTCTGCATTTATATAAATTTTAGTATTTAAAAATTCTTCTAATAAGTGCTTACTAATCCAGAAGTCTTCACCAAAACCTTCTACATTATATAGTTTATCAATTAACAATACTCCTAGTATAGTACTTTTTATTTCATCTTCATCATTTAATTGGATTTTTATATATGCTGAATCTTCTAAATCATTTTTATCTTTCTTTAATTCTTCTAGTACATACATAGCAAATTTTTGCGTATCATCTATTAACTTTTGAAGATAAGCATTACTATACTTATCAATTCTTTCTTCTCTTTCAATGCTATCTACATCAATCGGTAATACGGAAGTGTTTTCTAAATAGTTTCTATAATTCATTTCATTAAAAATTTGATTCATATTACTCACCTCAAATTTATATTAGAATTATTATATCACACTGAATATAAAAAAACTAGAATTTATTATTCTAGTTTATTTATATATTGGTGCGAGTAACAGGAGTTGAACCTGCACGTCTGGGACACTAGATCCTAAGTCTAGCGCGTCTGCCAATTCCGCCATACTCGCATGTAATGGTGGACCCTATAGGACTCGAACCTATGACCGCCCGGTTATGAGCCGGATGCTCTAACCAACTGAGCTAAGGGTCCGTGCTATTTAATAATAGCATAATTTTAGTATTGTTGCAACCAAAATATTAAAAAAATAGAGATTAACTCTATTTATTTAACATATTTAATAAATTAATCTTAAACATATCTTTTTCTGGATTTGTTTTAGAAATCATTACACCTTTATAAGTAGATAATTCCGCTCTATGGCCTTCATCTAAAATACCTTCAGGTGTAATATTAGTTAAAAGAATAATATTCTTCTCAGTATATACAGTATAGTGTAATACAATTGGTCCATGAACTTTTTTAAATAGTTCATCAGTTGGTAATTGTAATTCATAACTTACAGTCTTATCTTTATCATTTTTATTTACTATTTCTCCTAAGAATTTACCACTACGTAATTCAGGATAGTATGTAAATGTTAATTTCTTGTAAGCTAACATATTATACTTTCTTACTGATCTTTCTTTCTTTCTAAAATCATTTTCATCAAGATACTCAAATATATAACCATTTTTCATATATATTCAACCCCCTATAAGTTTGAATCCCCACTGTACCTTCAATGTGAATACATTATACCACATATGTTGTTTTTTGTCAAATATTATTAATTAATTAAAGAAAAAAGATAGAATTATTCTATCTTTTATTTTTGTAATTCTTTTGCTTTTTCTTCCTCATCAGATGAACTAGCTTCTTTTTCTACATATTCATTAACGATTTGTTCATTTGACTTAGGAGCTTCAGCTTTTGGAGCTTCTGTTTTAGGGGCTTCAGCTTTTGGAGCCTCTGTTTTAGGAGCTTCAGCTTTTGGTGCTTCAGTCTTTGGAGCTTCTGTTTTAGGAGCTTCAGTCTTTGGAGCTTCTGTTTTAGGAGCTTGTTTTTCTCCTTCTTCATCAAATTTCTTACCAGTTTCATTAGGATCTGGTAAATCACTTGGTGTTTTTACATCAGAATCATCAGTTGTTATATGTTCTACTGAATCATTTAAGTTTCCTTGATCATCCTTATGCTCATCATCAAATGTTACATTATGATCTCCAAAGTCCTTTTCATTAACTGGAGTTTTATCTTCAACTGGAGTTTCTCCATTTTCGATTTGCTTATCGATTTCTTGATTATGTTCAATCTTTTCGTTAGCATCTTCAATCTTATCTTGTAGATCTTTTTCATCTTCTTCTACTTCTTTTTTGATTTCTTCTGCTTTTTTGTCTTCTTCTTCTTGCATTTCTTTACGATTTTCTTCTGCCTTCTCTTCTTGTTTTTTCTTTTCTTGTTCGTTTTCTTCTTTTATTTGTTTATCGATTTTTTCTTTTTCGTCATCTGGAATTTCTTTCTTAGTACGTGTAACTACAGTTTTCTTAGTTGTTTTAGTCTTCTTCCATGTTCTTGTACGTGTATGAGTTTCAGTTGTATAGTATACTGAACCAGTATAGTATCCGTCCTCATCTAATTCAAAATGCCAGTTAACTGCATCTTGGAAGCTATCTAATTCTGATAATTCTCTATGAGCATCATCAATTACATATGCATCCATATCAGTTAATTCTTTAACCATTGCATTTTCATATTGATCAAATCTTGGATTAGTTTTATCTGAATTTCCAACTGCTCCCATAGTAATTTGTTGAACAATTTCAAATTTATCTTCTGCTATATTACATAGACCTAAATCGTTGAAGTAATCGATTTCTCCTTTAGATACTCCACCATTACCATTTAGAATAAGTTCTACTAATTCTTCTTTTGATAATTCATTAACATCAACAGTTCCTAAGAAATATGCACTTACTCCACCTTGTAATGTTTTGTCAATGTCTAAGTTTTGCCACATGATTTCTCCAGCAGCTACCATTGGAGTAATAGATAACATATATGATTCAACTACTTGATGAGAACTAGAATGTGAAATTCCAACCTCACGAGTATCTGGATCAATTGGGAAATCTTTACGTACTTCAGCGTAGAATGCTTCTACAGCTTCGATTTTTTCGTCTCCAGTAGCTTCTTTAGCACTTAAGAACAAATTATGATATTTATTGTAGAATTCTTTTCCTTCTTCACTTACAATAATTCCACTCATATCAACAGGATGTTCTCTATTTTCAATAACGTGAGCACCCATTAATTGTAATGTTGCAGTTTTATAAGCACTATCTAATTCTGCTGCCTTGATAGCAGTACCATTAAATATAGCTTTAATTTGAGCTGGTGTGAAATCATTATATGCTTGTGATAAAGCTACTACTTCTCTAAATGTTAGAGCTGCTTTAATATCTTTATCTTCTTCTATATAGTTATTAGCAAAATCAATATTATAACCATATAGTGCATCATGAATTCTCTTCATTTCAGCTTTTTGTGTTTTATTTTTAGTTACTTGAAGTAATTCTTCATAAGTATAACTATCATAGTAATCATTATTATCTTTTACTAAGTCTTCAGATTCATTACTTGCTAATCTAGTTATAGATTTAAAGTTACTTTTAGACATAATTCCACTCTTAGATATCTTTGATAATCCAAAAGCTGTTCCAGTAAGACCTACGATTGCAGCTAATGCTGCTGCTGCTATTCTTACTTTAAATGGTTTTTTCTTTTTATTCTTCTTATCATTAATTAACCCAATATTCTTTGCCTTAACTGGCTTAAACTCTTTTTCAGCATTTATTGAATTAATTGATGTAGAATCAGAAGCTACAACAACTTGTTCTACATTTTTTGTTGTATCTTCTTTTTCAACCTTAATTGGTTCTTCTACTTTTTTAATAGTTTTCTTTTCAGTTTTTACAACTGGTTTATAAGATTCAAAGTTCTTTCTAAATTCTTTTTCAGAAACAACATGAACTAAATTCTTATTTACCATATTAGCAAATACTTTTTTAAATTCATTAGTAGTATTAATGCCATTATTATTTGCTATTTTCTTAATTAAACTTATTCCTTCTTTGTTAGAAAGTTCTTTAACAGTTCCATCTTTATAGAAAACGCATGCTTTACTAACACCATTTGATTTGAAGAATACAATATTATTTATTTTACTTGAATTCATATTTCATTCCTCCTACTTTTGTTTCTTGTTTCCTGTTTTAACCCATCCATTATTTATTAATGTCATATCGTTATCAGTACTCCATTTATATCTAGTTACTTCTCCACTTATTAAATCTCTAGTTTTTGTACTTTGGTAACAAACTGTTCCGTATAATGGTTCTCTTCTTGTTGCTTTATCTGTTACTGTAATATAACCATAGATTGGGATTGTCTTATATACATATTCACCACAGCTAGCTTCTGATGTTGTTGTTGTAGTTGATGTAGTTGTGCTAGATGTAGAACTTGTAACATTTCCTGGAGTTGTTGTAGATGATACACTACTTAAACCACCAGTATATGTATATGAATCATAATAATAGTTAGGTAATGTTTGACAAGCATCACTACAGTTACTATAATCAGCACCTACAAATTTATAATGCTTAGATGCAGTATCTGAAGGTGGATTACTATAACTTGCTCTACCATTGTATACCCAACCACCAGTTGAGTGTTGTGTAACTGATGTAATTGTATCAGTTGCAGTATATGTAGTTGTTGTTTTAGTAACATATGTTGTTTTATTAATTTCTACATAGTTGTAATTTGAACATGATTTTTGAGTATATGAACCAGTTTGTCTTAGAACTGATCTTTCTCTTGCATATGTTCTATCATACTCACCAATTTTTTCTTTTTGTTTATAGATTTGTAATTTTCTTAAACAATTAACATCTGAATTACTACAATTAATTTCTGAAGTAGCACAGTTAGTTTTATTCCATGCACTCCAATTTGTCCATTCAGAGAATTCTGCAGCTGTAGTTTTCTTATATTCATATAAATACTCTACTTCTGGGAAACATGCTTTCTTATATTCTTTATAAGAAACTACTTTTCCTTTATCATCATAGTATTTACCATCATATTTACCACAATAGTGTTGTTCTTCTTGACCACAAGCTTTCTTGTAAGCTTCATAAGAAACTACATTTCCTTTATCATCATAATATTTACCATCATGTTTAACACAATAATGTTTTTCTTCTGGTACAGTACATTCTCTTTCAAATGTTTCTTTATCTGTTACCTTACCATCACTATCATAATACTTACCATTGTAGTATACACAATAATGTTTTTCTTCAGGGAAACATGCTTTCTTATATTCTTTATAAGAAACTATTTTGCCCTTATCATCATAGTACTTACCATTGTACTTAACACAGTAATGTTTATTTTCAGGTTCAGAACATTTCTTCTTATATTCTTTACGAGAAACTATATTACCTTTATCATCATAATATTTACCATCATGTTTAACACAATAATATTTCTTTTCTGGTTTTGTGATACATTGTCTCTCAAATTCATCTTTAGAAACAACCTTTCCAGACTTATCATAATATTTACCATTTCTGTATTCACATCTAACTTTTATTTTAATAACAGGTGTTACACTCTTTGGTGGATAATAAACACCATTATCAACATAACCTTTGATTGGTACATATCCTGTTACCTTAGATCCTTTTACAGCTACGTTAGTTAATTGCTTTTGACATAATGCACCTTCACAATATGTGTAGCAACCTAGATGAACTAAAATATAATCTTCTTTCTCGCTATCTTTTAAGTTAACTTTTAAGATATATTCGTCATCTACTTTAGTTATTTTTACATAACTTTTTTCAACATCACATGCTTTGTTGTTTTTATCAATTAAAGCAACTATTAAATGTTTACCAATCATATCACTTAATGTCATTGTATCTGAATCACCAACATTTTTTGGTAATCTTTCATCAGTATAATATGAAATAGCAGCATCTTTCATTCTTTCTAAGTTGTCTGCAAAGATTTGTGATGTTAGTGCACTGATTCCAGTAGTATCACAAGTACTAGTAGTGCATGCTTTTCCATCTTTTGAGTTATAGTTAACTACTGAAGGTCTCATGAACTTAGGTAGTAACCAACACAATAAAAAGACAAATATTATTACTAATATTAGTTTTAGTATAAAGTCTCTTAATGGAAAACCTCTTCTCTCATAATCATTTACGTACATATTTCCAAACTCCCCTCTGTTCGCATGTATTTGCTATAATAACAAAAAAACCTCGAAAAGTCAAGGCTTTTTTCTAATTGTAACGATTGTCATACCATCATTAAAATTGTCTATATGAAATTCTTCTACATATCTGTTAATTTTTAATACTTCTCTCGTAGTTCTTTTAATTACACCGGTACCATTACCATGAATGATAACTATTTTCTTGTTTTTAGCTAGATAATTATCTCTTATAAAATCATTTATTTGAATTCTTGCATATTCCCTATCAACTCCGTGTAAATCTAGAGTTGGTAAATTACTATATAGCTGTATCATAATTTATTACTTCATCTAATAAAGGTATAGAATAACGCGATCCAATTCTAGTAACAGATATTGCTGATGTTATAGATGAAAATTTAATAGTATCATATAGAGAATATCCGTTTGCAATAAAATATGTAAAAGCTCCATGGAAAATATCTCCAGCACCAGTTGAATCTAGTGCTTTAACACTAATTGAAGGAATTATTTGTCCTACACCATTTATTTCAGTATAGCTACCTGCTGCTTCTAAAGTAATAACGATGTTAGTTTCAAAATACTCTTTTAATTTATTATAGATATTGGTAAGACTCTCTAAATTGCCAATATCGATTTTTTCTTCAGCAAATTCTTCAGCAAAGTCTTTAGAACATACTAAGTATGTAACTTTCTTACCCAAAGCTTTAGTATCATCATTTAATCTTCCAGCATCTAAAACACTTAATGCTCTAGGATTACTATCAAGTAATTCATGTGCTGATTCTGGATGTTCCCCATCTATTAAAATAACATCTGCTGGAATACATAATGATTTAGATAATTTTCTAACCGATTCATCTTTTGAAGATAAAATTGTTCTTGATCCATTACTCATATTCGCAATTATGTAACTACTTGTCGTCATATGATTAGGCATTTTTTCTAAATATGTGATATCTGCTTCTACTTTCTTAAATGATTCGATTATTTGATCTCCGTAATAGTCATCACCGATTACCGAAGCAATAGTTGTGTCCATTCCCCACTTTGCTAATAGATAGGCACCATTAGATGCAGGTCCACCACCACATTCAATATGGTGATCTAAACGATATTTAATATTTTCAGTTGGGTATTCTTTTACTGGTAAAGTTGTATCAAAAGTTGAATGTCCAACACAAACTACTTTCATAAATTCCACCTCTATATAATTATATCAAATAAATACTCTTTCTTCTAACAATAAAATATAACTATTTGTAAATTTACAAAATAAAAAGAGTATTTTGTATTACTCTTTTCTTATGATAATTTTTTAGATACATATAAAAATGGTGTATCACATAAAGCTATTACTATTTCAACAGCTGAAATAGTAGTTGCAATGTTTAACATTGTTGGAATATCATACATACCTACAAATGCAAAGAAAATAAAGAAATAATTTTCTAAAACATTAGATATGATAGTAGCAACATTGTTTCTTACCCATAACTTATCAGGTAATTTCTTTTTTATTCTTTCAAAAAGGAATATATCTAAGTTATTACTAATATAGAATAATAAAACACTTGAGATAGTTATTCTTAAATTTAGACCGAATAATGTTTTCATAGCATCATGAGCCATATCTGTTGCATCAGGTTTAAATAATAAACCTATTTGCATTATGATTGTAAATGATACCATAGCAAATACCGCTAGTTTAATTGCTTTCTTACTATATTCAGCACCATATTTTTCATTCATAATATCAGTAGCTAAGAAAACAGATGCAAACAAAACATTCCCACAAGTAGCAGTAAATCCACTAAATAATCCAGCAGTTTTACATTCTAAAATATTAGCCATTATAAGTGCAATAGCTGCCCAAACATATAATCCTTCCTTTTTGAATATTTTTTCGATTAATAATACCAAACTAAATGTTACAAGTATATTAATGAAAATCAATAACACATTTTGCATAATTATTCTCCTTCCCTTTTTTATACTAGGATGTGTAGGTTAACTAGTACTAGATAATTATAATATATTTTTTTCAAATATCAAGACTTTTATAAAAAAACTAGGTATATCCTAGTCTTCATTTTTAGGTTTTACGACCTCACGATCATAACATTTTCCACCTTGGGATTCATATACCTGTTTGATCTTTTCAAAATCTGCAGCCGGTGTAGATATAAAGACAGCTTCATCATTTACTTCACAAACAGCCATTACCCCACGGTAATTAGTGTAATCATCACTTTTTTTCTTACCATTACTTATTGTATTTAACGATATTAATATTAATAGTAATATAGTAATAAGTACTATGATAGATATAAGCATACTTAACATTATTTTATTTAATTTATTCATATTAATGTTACTTTTATTCGTTTTATCTAATAAAATATCTCTTATATTATTTTCTACTAATTCATCTAAACTAATATTAAAAACATTTGATAATTCTTTTGCTTGCTTTAAATCAGGACTAGACTCATTCAATTCCCAATTACTTATTGTTTGTCTAGTTACACCAATTTTCTCTGCAAGTTTTTCTTGTGATAATTTTTCGCTTTTTCTTAATTCATATATCCTGTTTCCAATAGCCATTTTCTCACTTCTCCTGTCTATATTTTATAACAAAAACTTTTTTTATCTACCAAATTTTATATACATTTTGATAAAAAATATTAACATTTACTTCTTGTAAATTTTTTTGTTACTTTAGGCATCTCTTTATCAAATCTAACAATACTTTCTACTTTTTTGTGCTGTTCATTACATAACTCTAGATATTTGTCATCCCATGATAGTCTGTATGCTTCGTTGATATCAAGTTTTAATTTTACAAGCCATTTTTCGATAATTAATTTCGGATTACTATTATTACTTTTGTTCTCTATTTCTAGACAAATTCCAAAAGGATATTCATCTACTACAATTTCTACTTCTTTGTTACTAAAAACAGAACGATATCTTTCATAGCTTTCGACCATTTCTAAATGTAATACATTTTCCAATATAAAACACAAATTATCATACTCATTAATATCAATATTTAATTCTACTTCTTCCTCTTGATGAATTAATTCTTCTTTTTTATCATTTAATCTTCTTTTCCAAGTTATCATACACTTTGATATATCTTCACCTATTGTTCTTCTTACACGAAAACGTCCATCTATTTTCTTTTGATAAAAATCATATTCTTTCATTGGATGATTATATTGATCAGTACATTCATAAAATCTACCTTTATATTCTAATTCATTATTCCCTTTTAAATACTTAAGTATATCTTCTTTACTATTCATTGAATAATAGTATCTAATTTCCGTCTCCATTGTATCACCTGTATTAACATTATATCACATAAAAAGATTAAGTATAACTTAATCTATTTTTATATTATGTTTTTTCATATACATTTCTGGTTTACCAATATTTAGTTCATCTGAAACCTTTATTTTTAAACTATCAATGAATTTTTGAATATCATTTTTTACTTCTTTTACGTCTACATCATCATCAGTACAATATTCAACTTCCATAAACAAACCTAAATCTTTAACACCTTCAATTACTATTTCATAATCATTATATGTGTATGTTTCTTTTTTATTATCAATCTCAATAAATTTTATTAAGCCTAATCTTTTAAATATTTCTCGAACCATTTCAATGTTTTCTACTTTAGTTTCATATTCATTGGAATATAACCATTTACCATTATCAAAGACATCATCTTTATAAGTAATACTATATTCATCATTTTTAGTTCTTAATCTTAAACAATGGTCTAAACCACTATTCTTATTTGGTTTTAATTCACTTCTTTTAGGATCATAATAATATTCATCAATTGTTCTTTTTAATCCTTTATAATTAAACTTTTTAAATTTCTTTTTAATATTTTTTACATCATCATAAACTTCTACTAATACTTCTATTTCTTTCATACCAACCTCTTATTTTTTTAATACCTTTGCTAAAGATTCTTTATTATCCCATGTAATTCCTAAAGACATCCACCACATGTTCTTCTTACTCTTTAATATATCTAGAGCAGCATCTCTACCAAATAAGTGTCCCATAACATTAATTGTTTCTTCTAATGTATCATAAATTAATGGTACTCTTATGTTCTTTTTATACCAAGTTAAATCACAATTTCTAGCACTTGTTATACTAGCTTCTCTTGCTCTTCGCCACTCTTCATAATTAGCTGCTTTTATATTATCTGGTATATATTTATACCATACATTATTTAAATCATCATTAAATGTTTCATCCCAACCTAGTGTAACAAATACACCATCATCTGATAATAAATTAAAGACACTTTCTAATTCTAATCTACATCTTTCTTTATCAGAAATCTTACTAGGGAATCCAAACGAACTAATTACAAGTGATGATTTTTTATTATCTGGTAATTTAAAATCTTGTATTTTAGAATGTACTAAATCAATATCTTTGACATAATATTTTTGTCTATTAATAGTTCTATCAAAATAATCTAACATCTGTTGGCTATAATCTATTGCATATAAACATCCATCATACGAAATATTATTTAAGATATATTTAGCTGCTCTACCAGTTCCTGTTGCTAAATCAACTGGATTTTCTATTTTTATCTTTTCTTCTAATATTCGATTAAATATCATATTAAAGCAAACATTTTCTGGATCTTCTGCTTCAGAAAACAAATTATAAATCGATGCATCAGCATACCATTTATCTGAATCATCACCTATCAATCCATTTTCGTTAACCATATATTTTCTAATATAATTTCTTTCATCAATAAAATGTTTACTTTTAGTCATATAAATGGCTTGTGATAAAGCTGCTATTACGCTTGGATTAGTTTCTCTTTGTAACATAGATTCTAATTGTTCTACTTTAACACCTATTCCTAATTCAGCTAATCCAACAATAGCCATCTTTTTAATCAAATTATCTTCTGAATCTAAAAATTCATTAAAATATTTTATATATATTTGCTTAGGATCATCTATCATAGCTTGTAAAATATAATACTTAGTTTCATAATTATCAGTTGTTTCTAATATTTCTAAAGATTTATTTAGCATACTTTCATCATATAATCTTAATCTTCCTAATAACCAAACAATATTAATTAATTCTTTTTCATCTATACTATCATTAAATCTTTCTTTTAATTTAGGATATATATCTTCTTTAATCACATTACTATTAGCATTTAATAATACATTAATTACATTTTTTTTATCAGATAAATTATCTAAGCTTTCTTCTAATGAAACTGTTCCATAATTTTTCAAACTTCTTTTTAAATTATTAATAGCATTTTTACCAGTAATTTTTTCTAAAGCAAATGCTGCTTTCCACCATGATTCAGAGTTTCTTCCATTATTAATAACTTCATATAAGAATTCTATTACTTGTTCATTCTTATATGGACATTCTCCTAATGCCCAACAAAAACCAATTGAATCATATAAATATCCCCTTTTATTTAATGGTGTATTTTGTAGAGCATTAATAATATCGTTATAATCAAAATGTTGAAGTAAACTACCAATATTCCAGTCACAATTCTCATTAATTGTATTTGAAAGAATAATATTGATTAATCTACTTACATCATACTCATCATCTTTCAACTTATTAGCAATATATAGTAAATCAAGTTCAGATATTTTATCTTTTGTTATACTTTTAAACCTATCTTTCTTTAAATCATTTATCACTTTTGTTAATTGTGCTTTTTCCATAAAACCTAATCCCTCCAAACAATTATATTATACTTCAGTATTTTTATTTATCAATATTATTAAATATAAATATATCATTTATTTCATCTTTTTTGATTGTATACTTGTTATTTGTATATTCTTTGATTATATTTTTCCAAAAATTATAAGCTGCTGGATTATTCTCCATAGGTTGCACTTCCCAAATACCTTTGTATTTATTAAAAATATCAAAGGCTACTCTTTTACCAATATGATTTCGTCTATATCTAGGTAATATAAGAAATTCTGCTACCCATTTACCAGTTTTATTAAACTTTAAATTTTCATTAATTAAGACAATTCCTATATAATCATTATCTCTCTGTATAAAAAAAGCATTTCGACTATTATCTGTAAAATAATCATCAAACCATTTATATTCATAAATACATTCGTTATTAATTTCATTATCTACATATTGTGAACCATCATATAGGGCAAATTGTAATAATCTATATAACTTATCTTTATCTTTTAAATCAACTTCTATAATCTCATAATCCATGGTTATCATCTCCTCAATTACTATATCATAGAGACTAAAAAAACTCCATCGTTTGATGAAGTTTTTAATTAAACTGATAATTTGTTAAAGTCTTTAACACTTTTATTATTTAAATATAAATATAATATTAAATCAATTACTATGTACATTAATGTAACGATAACTAATATTAGAGTTAAATTAATATTAATTAACACTTTTATTATTAACATTATATTAAGAAGAAGTAATAACATTCCTAATAAAACTGATATTAATGAACTAGGGCTTTGCTTTACTACTTCTGTAGGATTTTCAGCAGTTAAATTAGGAAATTTTAAATTAATAATAAGTCCTACAAAATGAGAAACTAGTGGTATTAAAACAGATAATAATACTAGTAATATTATACTTATAAAGCTTACTTTGAATCTAATAAATAGAATGATATCTCCTAGTAATATCATTGGTGTAGTAATTACTAAACAAGCATATATCTTAGACATTAAAACTGTTTTAGTTTTTATTGGTAAAGATTTAAGTATATTAATATTTCTTCCTTCTAAACTAATTAATGAATTAGTAATAGATGTCATAAAACTGGCAAAAAACATTAATAATAATATTAATAACGCAGGATTATTTAATACTTGCTCTGGTAAAAAATCTATATAAAATGATGTCATACTATCATACTTTATAGCTAGATAAATACATCCTGCTAAAAAGATAACTAATCCAAAACCTGCATTAATAATAAATACTGGTATCTTAAAGAACATATTCAATTCCTTTTTAATCAAAGATTTTGTTACAGAACTAGACTTTATTTTTAAATCAGTAATTTTTGTTTTCTTACTTGTTGTTACGCTTTTTATTCTTGAATTAATTCTAAAATAGAATTTACTTAGAATCAAAACCATTAAAACAAATAGCCCAATATTAATCAAAATAAAGATTAATAAATCTTTAGCATTAAAATTAGTAACAAGATTGGCGTAGGCTCCAGCAGGATAATAAATCTTAGTTAACATATCATTAATACTTGTTGCGTGTTTAACTACATATTCATAAAAAGTATCCATAAAGAATGATATATACAAAACTGCTAGTAATAATATTATTGCGATTACTGTTTGTACAAAATTCTTAAATTTAAATCTACTGGACAAACTAGATATAATTGCTCCAATAATACATGAAATAACAATTGGTATTATTGGAAGTAATAATATCATAACAAAACTTGTTAGAAAGAATGTCCAATTGATACTCTCTGCCCATCTTAAATAAGCAAGAATTAATGGTATCATAAATAATGAATTAAAAAGTAATTCAAAAACATAAAATTTAAATATTCTTACAAATACAACAGTACTTCTTTTTATTGGTAAAGATAATAATAACTGATCATCTTTGCAATTAAATAGTAAAGAACCGCTCTTATAAACTCCTTCTACTATGGTCATAATAGAAGTTCCAAAAACGAATAATGATAGTACAACATATTGTAAATGCATAGGTGCAAGTTGCTCAAAAATAAGATGAGCATTACTCCATATAGCAAACATAAAAGCTAGTGATAAAAATAAAGGTAAAAACAATTTCTTTATACCAGTTGCGTTCTTTTGTTTTATTTTAAAAAGATTCATATCACTAGTCATACATGCTCTAATTAATGAATATAACTTTCTCATTTTGTCTCCTCTAATTCCATAAATACTTTTTCTAGAGATTTATCTCCTTTAATTTCTTTCATACTACCACTCTTAATTAATTTTCCTTCTTTTATAATAGCTACTCGAGAACATAGTTTTTCTGCTACATCTAAAATATGAGTTGAATAAAATACTACTTTTTTATCTTTAACCATTTCATTTAAAATTTCTTTCATATCAAAAACAGCTTTTGGATCTAATCCTACAAAAGGTTCATCCATAATAAGATATTTAGGATTATGAGCTAATGCTGAAATTAAAACTATTTTTTGTTTCATTCCATGAGAATAACTATCAATTGTATCATTTAACTTATCTTCCATTTCAAATAATTTAGCATACTTTTTGATATTCTTTTCTCTTGTTCCAGTATCAACATCATACATATCACAAATAAAATTAATATAATCTATGGCTTTCATATGTTCATATGTCTCTGGATTATCAGGTACATAGGCCATTAATCTCTTACATTCAACAGGATTGTCTTTAATAGACATACCATCAATTAAAATATCTCCTTCATCAAAATCATGAATACCTACCATTGCCTTAATTAGAGTTGTTTTACCAGCTCCATTATGTCCAATAAAAGCAAATATATCACCATCATTTACTTTAAAAGATACATTATCTACAGCTTTTTTATCACCATATTTTTTAGTAACATTTTTAATTTCTATCATAATACTCTCCTTAATTACCTTAATTATATCACAAGAAGATATTAAATAGTATTTTTACTATAATTTATATTTTTCTAAGTTCTTAATTTTATAATATGCAGCCATCTAATGTGTCAAATTTGCTAAATATCTGTAAAGTAAAAATTAATATGTTGTAATTTGTTTTTTTTGTTGGTAAAATTATATTAATGATAGGAGGAAAAACTATATGAATCAAAATGAAATTAATGAGCAAGTACAGCAAGTTCAACAAGTTCAACAAAATGATCAAAGAAGAGGAATGGGAAAAAAATATTTAGCAGTAGTTCTATTACTATTATTATTTATAGGTATTAGTATTGGTTATGCAGGATTATCTTCATCATTAAATATTAGTGGTTCTTCTACTATTAATGATACTACTAAATGGGATATTGATGTTCTTGATAATTCAATTACTTGTCCTGATGGAGAAGTATGTCAAATAAATCCTAGTAATCCAGGAAGTCTTACACCAGATGATGGAAAAGTAACTCCTGATAATCCAAATCCAACTGGAGCTATTATTTGGACTGAAGGTAATACTGTATATTTTAAACATGTATTAACTGCTCCTGGAGATACATTTACTTTTACTACTACATTCAAAAATAGTGGTACTCTTAATGCGAAAGTATCAAATGTTATTAAGAATGATTTAAATCCTACTGCTCAACAATTTATGACTTATACAGTTACTTATGCAAATGGTAATTCAATAAATGAAAATGATACATTAGCTTCTGGGCAATCAGCTTCATTTAAGGTAACGGTTACTTATAAACCTACTGTTGAGACATTACCTACTCCTCAACAATTAGCTGAGATTAATGAAACTGCTCAAGGTCATACTGGTGCTACTTCATTCTTCACAGTAACTTATGTACAAGCATAATATATAAATTAAAAACTCTAACTAAATTAGAGTTTTTTTGTTTGTATAAATTTAATCTTCTATTTTTTCTTTACTAGGTAGTTTGCTAAATCCTTATAAGCATCTTGACTCCAAAATTCCCATCTTTCTTCATCTTCAAAGCAACCTAGCGTTTGACTTTCGCCTTCTGGAATAAATACAAAGTCCCAGCTCCAACCATATGTTCCTGATTTTTTAGTGTCTATAGTTCCTTTAGTTAGTCCTTCAAAAACAACCGGTTCACTCCCAGGCTCACAATAGGCTATTGATTCTTTAAAGTAAGCACTTCTATCTTCAATACCTTCCATTAATTTAAGTAATCCATCCACATCAATAGTATCTTGTACATAATGCGTATATACCCCAGGAAACCCGTTTAAGGCATTTACAAATAATCCTGAATCATTTTTTAATACTGGTTTATTTAATTCCTCTGCAGCCCACTTTGCTGAATACTTAGAAACTTCTGTTACATCATCTGCTTGTATCTCAGGAGTTTCCATTTTTATATTATCAACTTCAAAACCTAATGGTTCTAGAGCGTGTTTTGCTGATGCTAATTTAGCCCAATTACCTGTTACATATGTTATCTTTTTCATACTTATCACCTCTTTTTATATAGTAAAATCTCAGGATTTTTTCCATCTTCTTCATATTCACTTATTAAAATAAAGTTCATATTTACTGCTATACCAAAACATTTTCTTATTTCTTCATCATTAAATTCACACTCTACTTGATTACCAAGATAAGCTTCATCATCATTTAAAAAACTTATTTTTTCTCCGTTAGGTAATTTATATTCTAAATTTATAAAAGATCCATTTAATGGGTATAATTCTTGTATTTTTGGCATTCCCTCAATACATAAAGAATTAATTTCTTTTATTAATAGTTTTTTTTGTTTTTCAAACTCCTCAATTCCACCTAATTCAATATATTTAGCAATCCAACACTTTTTACCAAATGGACATCCGTTTGTTGCAATACATCCTCTACACTTATTATTTTTAAATATTTGACATTCATCACAATTAGCTCCACAAATTGCTTTCATATTTCTACCTCCAAATATTATATATAACTATATCGAAATTATTACAAGTCTTGAAAAACAATTCTATTTGTGCTGTTTAACAATTTGGACCCATTTTTCTTTTAATGATAATTTCTTAAATTCATATCCATAATCTGCTAATTCCTTCTTAAAAGTCAAAAATGCATGGTCAAATTCAAATCCTGTAATTTTCTTTACTTCATCAAATGACAATTTGTATTCATCTTTATTATTCTTTTTTACATATTCCCATAGTGGTTTATACTTACTCATTTTATCACCTCAAATCGTTACAAGTATTTAATACTATTTCTCTTAATATTTCTTGATTATCTACGTCATCTACTAAATACATTGGATTACCATTTTTATATGGAATTGCTTCTTGCATATTATACTTCTTATTACTTTCTACCTTCTTAACAAGTAATCTATCATCATAGATTCCTCCAAATAGTATTCCATTGTAATACAATAGATACTCACCCATCATTGGCTTACAAATAATGTTATCCATTATATTTAATTGTTCAATTATAAAATCTCGATAATCCTTTGTCGAAGCCATACTATCACTCCTAATACTTATATTACATGTCTTTTAATTTTTCTAATTCTTCTTTATGTTTTTTTGGTTCCTTTAATACAATAGCATCTACTTCGTATAAACTTTTAATCTTCTCTAATGCATGCTCTGCTTTACCACTTGCACTATATAAGACAAAAGATATGTTCTTTGTATTTAGAAGATTAATTACAGTATTAATAGGTGCACTTAATCTATCATTCCAGATAGGAGATCCTATTACAACCTTTTCATAATTATTAATATCAGTATCAAAATCTAATAATTTATCCTTCTTATTAAATGATGCTTTATATCCACCAATCATTATTTGTAAAAATCTGTTTTTCGGATATTTGTTTTTAGGAATAACTTTTCTAATTTCATATCCTTTTTCTTTTAAGAAATCTGCAACTACATCTCCATTATTAGTTAAACTATAATATATAAATAATTTATTCATGATATCCTCCTATTATATTTCATCATAACAATATAAATTTTCAACCAGTTCTTGCCCATTTTGTAACGTTAACATAGTAGTACCTACAAACTTACCACCCATTCTTTTATAAAACTCATTAGATGGATTCCCTTCAAAACAACCATTAATCATTTTGGTATATCCCCAATCTTTTAATACTTCTACTGCCTTATTAAATAATATTCTTCCATAACCTTTACCTTTAACTTCATCTAACAAATATATAGCACCAAGTTGACCATAGTCAGGATAATCTTCAAACTGTGACTTTCTAACTCTTAATATACCAACAGGTTTTTCATCAACTCTTAAAATAAATGCTTTATTTCGATCTTCATTTAAATTTCGAATTAATTTTTCAACTGTTTCTTTATACTTATTTTCAGTATTGAGCAAATCTAAAAAGTCATCGTTTACAATTCCCTTATATGATTGCCTCCAAGCTAATATATTAACTTTTGCATAATCCTCAGCATTATCAGTTCTTAAATCTTCAATTACATAGCTCATAGTATCACTCCATAATAATTATATCATATAAAAGACTAGATTTCTCTAGCCTTTATTTTTTATAAAAAATTATATATCTCCAATTCTTATTTACTATTACTATTTCTACATCATCTGCAATTTTATAATACTCTTTAAACTTTTTTAAATGATACTCGTCTGTTGGATTAATATTGCATGGAGCAAATCCAGGATAAGCAATTAATTCTATTCTATTTGATTTATTATTATTTGCTTCAGTAATTATCTTTTTATTATCTTGATATGCTTTATTAATACTAATATAGAAAATCAAATAAAATATTATTCCTGTTACTGCCATTAAGTTTATCACTATATTTTTCAAATTATTTATCTTAATATTTTCATCAATTATTATTAGGTAACAAATTGATAAGAATAAATATGTACTAAAACTAGTTCTATATCCCCATGTAGGTGACATTAACATAATTAAATTAGAAAGGATTCCACCTACATAGAATATAATAGGTAATTCTTTTTTCTTTTTTTGATAATACTTAATAAGTAATATGAAATTTATTATTGTTAATACAAAGTAATAAATTATTATTAATATATTATTTTGATTTATATTTGTTGTGATTATACCAAAACTTTCTAATAAGTATAGTATTGTTGGGACTAATGATATTATTTCTAATATATATAGAATAATTCTTAGGAGTTTATTTTTAATACACTTTTTAATTATATAGTAATTTCCTAGTATTAATAGTGGTATTAAGAAATAATTAATTCTATAAGTATATAATATCAAATTAGGTATATTGTAAACTATTTTTCCAATTAATGATAATTTATTAAACTCTAAGTTTTCCATTCCACTTCTTATTCTATTTCCTGGTGAAAAATACATTGTCATAAAACTAATTATTGATATTAATAAATACGCTAATAATTTCTTATTTATTCTTTTATTAATATAATAATCTTTAATAATAAAATATATATTCAATACTATTAATATAATTGCCATATGCTCTATAAACATTGGAATAATTATATTTAAAAATATTAAAAGTATAGTCATTTTTAATGAAGTATCTTTATCATAATATATTATATACATATATATTAATAATAAAGGTATTACAAATAAATATGTTATATTACCCGCAATCCAGGTAATTACTTGAGAAAAAGTAAATACATTCATAAATAATATTAGTAAAAATGTTAATACTATCATTGAACTTTTATTTTTAAATTTAACTATTTTATTAATATAGTAAACTATTCCGATTATTACTATAGAGTTTATTATATTCCATAACCATTTATTATAAGTCAGTATATTAATTAATAATCTACTGACAAGTCTTCCCTCCCAAGAGAAATACATTCCAATTGCTTGACCTATCATATGAGAGAAACCTATACTTCCTTCTAAATAATTACTCCAATCATCTCCAGATATTGGGCTTAAGAAGAAGATTGTTAGAAAAAAAATAAAGAATATTATATATATTATTTTATTGTTATTTAATTTTCTTTTTTTCTTTTTCATATCTATCCCTCCTATAATATTATAACATAAAAAGATTGAGTTTTTACTCAATCTAACATTTATTTTTAAGATCTTTATTTTTATTAATTATGTACATTATAATAACTACTAATAGAAGTATAATACTAAAAATTTGATTTTTAGTTATTAGGATTTTTAAATGATCATATCTTAAAAAATCTAGTAAAAATTTAAAGATAGCTACTAAACTAAGAACAATATAATTTATATTTTTATTCTTGCTTAGTGTTCTACATATTAAAAATATTAATAAAAAGACTATAGTTTCAGTTATTTGTACTGGAAATTGCCATATATTCATAGCCTGTGGATATTTAACTTTAAATAATCCGCTATAAGGTATTCCACTACAGCATCCAGTAATAGCACAAGCAATCTTTGTAATTCCATAAACTAATGGCAAAGATAAAACCGTATATTTAATTACTTTCCCTTTATTAGGTACTATTTTTTCATATATAATAGCTGCGATTATAACACCAATTAAACCACCATAAGCAGATAAACCAGCAGTTAAGAAATCACTTTCACCATATGCAAAAACAGTGTATATTTTCCCAAATATAAAAGCAAATGGTATATACATTATAAAATATAAATATATTTCATTTCTCTTACATTTTTCTTTCTCTAAATTACGATATATATACCACATTCCAATAAAGACTGCTAATACAATTATAATTCCATATAATGGAAATTTAATTTTATTAATTACCATTAGCCACACCCACTAGTATCATAACTACTGCATGTAACAGTACACCAAATTATAAATAATATAAATAGTATTATTCCTATAGCATACATATAAATCATAATCCACATAACTGTTTTTAAAAGTTTGTTAGATGGATATTTTACTCTACCGACAATCATAATTATAAGGGCTGCAAGATTAGACATACCTTCAACTGATGAAAAATACACTCGCAAACTTTCTGGTAATAATGATGAAATAATAGTCCCTAATATTGGTCCACCAAAGTATAATACTAAGGAAATTATTCCTAAGATATTACCAATTTTCTCTTCACTATTTTCTTCTTCATCATTAACAGCTCCTGGAACTAATGGATTTCCACATTTTACACAATAATGAGAACCAGGAATATTTTCTCCACCACAATTAGGACATTTTATACTATTAATCGAAGTCTCATTTGTTACAGATGTTTGCTCAGTTGCTTGAACATTTGTATTTTGTGCTTCTATATTTTGTATTCCGGTTTCAGTAGTAGTAATAGAATTATTTTGACTTTCATTATTATTCATATCATCACATCCTAATATAAAAATTATATACTATATACGTATTATAAACAAGAGTTATTACGTATCTCACTTTCCAAATTTAACATCTACACTATTATTACCTAAGTCTGGTAAATTATCTATATGACCTATCTTAGTATAACTATATGATGTATCAAATGACTTATAAAATATAACTAAACAACTATTATCAAATAACATTACATCTCCCTGTTCAATATGTTCTGGTTTATATGAATCAACTGGAAAACTATCAGATAAATAAACATATTTTTCATTTCCGTTTAATTCATCCATCTTTGTCTCAAATGGAGCTAATTCAATTAACTTTTTAGCAGCAGCACTGTCTTCTAAATTTATAGTATATTCTTTGTCATCAATCGTTACTTTCATTTTACTGGTCTCCTTATCTAGAGAATTCATTTCTATTTTACTTCTATCTACAAAATCTATAATTTCATGTTCACTAGAATTAGAAGCAAATCTTTTTCCATCTTTAATATTTAATTTTGAATTATATTTCCTTAAATCACTTATACTTCCAGTTATATCAGTACTACCTGATGTACAAAATGGAAATATTACTTTATCAGTAAAATCATATGTATCTAGTAGTGTTAAGATAATTTTAGGATTGGTACCCCACCAAATAGGATATCCTAAATAGATAACATCATAATTACTAATATCAATTTTATTCTTAATTTCAGGTCTTGCTTTAGAATCATTTTGTTCTCTATTAGCTCGACAATCACTATTATAATCTAAATCTTTATCTTCATATTTATCCTTAGGAACAATTTCAATAATACCACTATTTGCTTGTTTAGCTATTCTCTTAGCTATCTTTTCAGTTGTTCCAGTAGCAGAAAAATATATAACTACCGAATTATTATTTGAGTTAACTTCTTCTTTCTTAGTTTCCTTTACTTCTTTTTTATTAATACAACCGGTAATTATAAGTGATAATACCAATATACTTACAACAATTTTTTTCATATAATCCTCCTAATCACTCATATCTATATCAAGTGTAATATTAATTTTATAACCATTATATTTATTTTGAATTTCATCATATATTTCTCTATACACTTCTTCTCTATTCTTAACTTTAAAGTCTATAATTATATCAAAACTAATAAATTTTTCTTTAAAATCAATATAAAATCCATGCATTTGTAATATACCTTTATGGGCAAAGACTATTTTTGTAATTTCTTTTTTAGCATTTATTACATTCTTATCTTTTGTATTAACTGAGTAAACTCCTATTGTATGTAACATTACTCCATATTTTTCTGCAATCATCTTAGTTATTTTTCTAGATAATCTATCGATATCTGAAACTGTCAATGTATCAGAAATTTCAATATGTACTGATCCCGAATATCTATCAGGTCCATAATCATGTAATATTAAATCATAAGCTCCTTGAATATCTGGTTCTTTTGTAATATCTCTCTTAATAGCTTTAGCTAAAGAACTTTCTATTCTAACTCCAAGCATATTATCAACTGATTCTTTTATTAATTCTAATCCGGCCTTAATAATAAATATAGATAATAAGACACCTACATAAGCTTCTAAACTAATCTTAAATAACATATAAATAATGGCTGAAGCAAGTACAGAAATAGAAAGTATTGCATCATTAAATGCATCTGATCCACTGGCTACTAAAGAATCAGAATTAACTTCTTTACCTTTCTTCTTAACATATATTCCTAAAATAAATTTAACAATAATACCAGCAATTAAGATAACTAATGTTATTGTACTGTAGTCTGCTACTTCTGGATGAATAATCTTCTTAACTGATTCTACAAAAGCAGTAATACCCGCATATAAAACTATTCCAGAAACAATAAGAGAAGTCATATACTCTATTCTTCCATAACCATATGGATGTTTTTTATCTGGAGCTTTTCCTGCTAATTTAGTACCAACTATTGTGATAATACTTGATAATGCATCACTCAAATTATTAACGGCATCAGATATGATTGCAATAGAATTAGCTAATAATCCTACAAAAGCTTTAAAACCAGCTAAAACAATGTTTGATATTATACTAATAATACTCGTCTTAATAACAACTTTTTCTCTGTAATCTTTCATGTTACACCTCTAACTTATTATAACATATTAATGATAACAAAAAGACTAGAAATCTCTAGTCTTTTCTTTTATTTACTAAATTCTTTACCTCCTACATATAATTTATAACCATTTAAATCAATATTTGAATAAGTATTATCGGCATCTTCAAGTTCTGAAACATATGAATCACCAGTTAATTTAATCTTAGAATTACTATCTAAAATCAATTTAATTTCTTTAGCTTCATTACTATTATTAATAGTACCTTCATAACTTGATGATTTTGTCAATTCCATAGTAAGTTTTGAGATAGAATCAACAACTATATTACCGCTTACTTTTTGATTAATTAATTTTAAACTAAAATCTCCACCATTAGAACCAGAATTCCCCCATGAATCTTTCTGAATTCTTAAGAAATTTCCTGTTGTATCTTTATTAGTAAACTTATTATTTTCTAAAGTAATATTTGCTTTAGTATTAGTTACATATATAGTATCCCCTTTATTAGTAACAATAGTAGAATTTTTTGATGAAAACTCTGCTGTTCCTGTATCAGCATCACCAGACATAGACTGATATATAAAGATATTTTTATATGTAGTAGATTGTCCATTTAGAGTATTATTAGTATCTGTTAATTCTACATCTTCTAAAGTAACGCTATTTTTACCTTCAATTACTACTCCCTCTGATGCAGTAGCAATTAATTTGGCATTTTTTACTGTTATATCAGCAGTAGAATAAATAGTTGGTGAACCTTTACCTGTTGTTTTATAAGTTCCTTTATTGACTGTTACTGTTCCGCCACCTCTATCTGAACGAATTGCTGCTGATGAAGTTCCAGCGGTATTAATTGTTAAATTAGTAGCATTCATAGTACCTCCACCAGTTGTCATAATACCACCTGAATTATCCTTACTTGTAGTTATTGTAGAATTTGAAATATTAATTGTTGTGCCATCTCCTGAAGAATTATTTGTTGTAGCAGAGCCTCCATAACTAAACACGCCATTTGCCCCTGTAGCATCAGTAGTAATTGTTGCATTCTTAATAGTTAAATTGGCTCCTGATTTTGCTAATATAGCTGAATTAGTACCATAAAAACTAGTATTGTCTCCTCCAGCTGAATCACCCGTTTTATTTACAGTTATATTTGAGAGAGTAGATTTAATATTTCCTGTTACTAAAATGGTATTTTCATCAGCAGTTGATGATTTATATTCTCCTGATGTTATATCTTCATTACTAGTTATTTCTTTAACACCAGAGTATGTAGCTTGAGAGTTATTATTCATTCTGGGTAGAGTGTTATTATTATTATTACTTTTATTATCATCACTAATAATTATAAACCACATTACTCCAAGCATTATAACTAATACGACAATTATAGTTATATATGTCAATGTCTTTTTATCTTTCATCATATTCTCCTTTCTAACTAAGAATTATTATCTTGGGTACTATTTTGAGAGTTACTTTCTCCTGGTTTTTCTGGTGGTTGACTATTTTGATTATTATCTCCACTAGGTGCTGCTGGTGGTTGACCATTTTGATTATTATTTTGACCTTGTCCATTATTCATAGATGGTTGATTTCCATTTGGTAATTGCATTATTTCTCCCCTGTTACCTTTATTATGACAAGTCTTTGTACAAACAACAAATGCTCCTGTTGCGATTACTGCACCTAATAATAAACCTATTACAAATATTATTATTTTTTCACCCATTATATCTTTCATTTATTACCTCCATTCATTTTATTTATATATATTAATATTATTTTATTCTTTTAATCCTTGAAGTCTTTAAATTTATTCATATATCATCTCCTTTTCTATATAAACTTTACCATCGTAAAATTAAACGAATATTAAATATAATTTTTTCTTATATATCATTTCTCCTTTCTACAAGATAATAGTACTTAATAAAAATTAAAAGAACATTAAATATTAATTAATGTTCTTATTTTTTTATATTTATTTTAAATGTCGTCAATCCATCTTTAGAAAAAGCTTTAATTGTACCATTATGATTAGTAACTATATTCTTTGCAATAGCAAGTCCTAAACCATATCTGTTAGAATCTCTTTTTCTAGATTTATCTGCTCGATAAAATCTTTCAAATATTTTTTCTTCATCACCAATTTTTATTGGATCTCCACTGTTTGTTATTTCTAAATTTATATTATTCTTATCCTTGTTTAGATTAACTTTAATAATAGAATCTTTATAACTATGTTTAATAGCATTATCTAATATTATTGATATTAATCTTTCTATTTCTTCTTTACTACATTTAAGTATTACATCTTTTTCAATATTAGTATCAATAGTAACATTATTTTCAAAAGCAATTGCCTCAAAGGTTAAACATATTCTCTCAATAATCTTTGAGATATTTTCTTCTTTATAATTAGCAATAGATATGCCATTTTCTAATTTAGATAAATCTAATAAACTCTTAATTAAATTATTCATTCTTTCAGATTCATACTTGATATTGTCAACATATTTAGAATTCTTTTTATCACTTTTTAATTCATCTGAAGATGCCATTATTACTGCGAGAGGTGTTTTAAGTTCATGTGAAGCATCTGCGATAAAATCTTTTTGTTTCTCAAACGATTCTTGAGCTGGCTTAGTAATTCTCTCAGTTAACATTTTAGAAATATAACAAACCATAATTTCAACTATTAATAAGATTATAAGTGACTTAATTAATATAAGTATTAATCTATCATTAATATTCTTGGTATTGATAATAATTATTGTATCTAAATAATAATTGTAAGAATACTTGTTATTATATAAACTCCCAATCTTTATTCCTTGTTTTTTAGTAATAATTTTCTCTGCAATACTTTGAACATCAAAATCACTGGTATTACTACTATGACTAATAATTCTTTCAATTTCTCCATCACTTAATATAACTGTATATACTTCATAATCCATAATCATCATATTTTCAAAGCCTCTATCATCTTGTTCATCATCGATAATTGGATTTCTATAATTTGGTTTAGTAATTCTTTCTTCCATGAAGCTTAAATTTCGCTGTACAGCACTATATTCTCTTCTATATATTTCTACATTATATATAAAAACAATAATAAATATAAATACTGATAAGATTATGAATATTGTATTAAATACTTTTCTATTTAGTTCTTTCATCTTTATACTCCATCTTATAACCTAAATTTCTTAAAGCTTTTATCTGAACATTTGAATTAATAAGTTTTAATTTTTTTCTAATGAATGATAAATAAGCTTCTAAATTATTAGAAATAGAATCATTTTCTAATCCCCATACTTTATCATATATCATTTCTTTAGATAATACTTGATTAGGATTATTCATAAAATATTCTAACAATTGAAATTCTTTATTAATAATATTTATCTTTTCATTATTATTCTTGTTAATAATATCGGATGTTTTTAAATCAAGAATCAAATCTCCAAATTCAAGATTGTTATTCTTAATTTTTTCAATTCTTAATTGAGCATTAACTCTTGCGACTACTTCATCAATATGAAATGGTTTTGGAATATAATCATTAGCACCTTCACTAAATCCCAGTAGTTTATCTTCTAATTCAGACTTAGCTGTTAACATTATTACTTTAGACTTTATATTATTCTTCTTAATTTCTTTTAATATATCAATACCATTAATATTAGGAAGCATTATATCAAGTATTATAAGATCATATAAATCTTCTAATGCATTGTAAAGTCCTTCTTCTCCATCATTGGCAATATCAACAGTATATTTCTCTTTCTTTAATCTATTTGCGACTAATTCTGCAAGTGATTCTTCATCTTCAACAATCAATATTCGCATAGTTTTATCACCTCAAATATAATTATTCATTTGAATATTAAATGAATATTAAAACTTTTTATTTATAACACAATATCATTTCTTTTTAATAATCAAATCTCTTTTTAATTATAACATAAAAAAGACTAGATTTCTCTAGCCTTAAATTTCTTAATATCACGAAAAGCATATTTATCATCTAAATCTTCATTTCGCACTTCATTTAATATTAATTCTCTATATAGTTCAATAAATTCATTCTTTTCATCATCATTCAAATTATCTATATAATTCTTATTAGCAATAAATCCTAATTCTCCACTTTTGTTACGTACAATTGAACCAAACACTAATTCTTTAGGAATTCTATAGCGTATTTTAAGTTCATATGGTTCAGTATATTCAAACCATTGGAAGTCTTCCTCAACACATGCAGATTTCATTTCTTTTGAACCATAATCTATATATTCCTTATATTCTTGTTCACTAAATCCAAAAATATCACAAAATAATTCTTCACTAAGGCAAGCTACAGATATACTTTCAAATACATTTTTACTATTCAAAAATTCAATATATTTTAGGACCTCATCCCAAGTACTTATATCATCATTAGGAAATACCTGAACAACATTTTTTTGTTTTGGTATATTATAATTTTTAAAGCCAAATAAATGACTATTTAAATTTTTTGATTTGTTAAATTGCATTGCGATAAAATGACTATTATCAAATAATTTATTCATATATACCCCCTAAAAAGCACATAATATTCTACAAAAAAACATATAATTTGTCAATAAAAGACTAGATTGTTCTAGTCTATTTTTTAAGAACTAATTTTTTAGTTTTAACACTCTCATTCATATATTCTTCATTAGAAGTTAATGTAGTAACATCAATTTGTCTATTACAAAGCATATCAAGTGGATGAAATAGTAATGGTGATCCAGCAGATAATTTAATCCAACCACCACTATATATTAAATAAGTTCCGGTATCTAATCTAACAACTCCTCTAGCTTGTTTAGGAAACATCTTTAATTTTGGTGTAATAATACCAGCATTCTTAGGATAGATATTCTCTAACATTGCTGGAACACATCCATTATGATAGTGGCCAGTTATAATAACGTCATACGCACTTAATTGACTTTTTATTCTATTATCATTAATTGTTGCGGGCGAATGAGTAAGAAATACTTTAGGCAAATCTTCTCTTAATCCAGAATAAAGATCAGGATGCTGCATCAAATCTATATAAAATGCAATCGCATCTTCAGTATGTTTATCATAACGATTATTATAGACATCTTCTTTTTGAATATATCCACCTATAATTATTTTATCATCACTATATATTTCGTCATTTAAAATGTATACCTCTGATAACTGATTAAGTTTACCCCAAACATTAGATTCGTCTGATAAATCAGGAACATCATAAATAAAATCATGTCCACCTAAAACTATCATTGTAGGAGCAATAGAAGAACAACTCTTAATTAGTTTCTCTAAATCATCAAAACGTTTAGTTAACTCTTTTGGTGAATCAATTATATCTCCAAGTAAACAAACATAATCAGGTTCTTCTCTAGCTAAAGACTCATAAATATTATTAATATCTTTTTCTCCAACTGATTTAGATATATGAATATCTCCAACACTAGCAATTTTAATATCATTTTCGACATTCTTATTATAAATAATACTTTCTCTAACCTGTAACATATCTGATGGTTTATTCATAGTACACCTCTTGTTCTTTAATTTGCTAAATTTCTCTTTTTAACTCTTATAAACTTTTCATCTGATATTTCTTCTATTTCTGATTCATATATACTTTTAAATTCTTTTACTTCTTTTTTATCAAATACATCTACGCCAGTTAAACAGTTTAAGTATTCAAACAGACTCTTAGTAATACGATATTTTTTATCAACTAATGGATTAAATCCAATACTATCAATTGCAATTTCTGCAGTTCTATCAACTACATAATTTTCAAATATTACAACAATTGATTCATCAAAAAATGGATCACTTTTTCTTATTTCATCTATTTTATGCATATACATCATAACTTGCATATAATTTAAACTATAGTAATCTTCCATAATATTCTCCTCAAACATTGTAAATTTATTATAGCAATAAGAACAAATCAAGTCAAAAACTAGACTTCTACTTTCTTATTTTTTTAATACTAATACTCCATGACTATCTATTTCTTCTTTATTTGTATCTTTATAACTATGAATAATATTATAATCTCGATACATTCTAGGAATCAATATATTACTTTTATTACTAGATCTATTCATTGTGAATAATACTTGATCATCTTTATTAGTACGAGTAAACATAAAATATCTATCATTTATATCTATAATATCAAAATCAGCTGTTTCTAAATATTTTTCACTAGTTCTAATCTTTCCAATATCTCTAACAAATTCCAATAAATCTTCATCTATATTATTCCATGGAAAAGGTCTTCTATTAGCTAAATTACCCATACCTTGTAATCCTACTTCATCTCCATAGAAGATTGATAAAATACCGGGAAGATATGCTAAAGTATATAAATAAGCTTTATAGATATCCTTCCCTAATTCATAATCTTCTTTAGATAATTTATAATCTTTTTGCCAATAAATATTGTTGTTAGATAAATTCCAAGCCCATTCTTCATTGTATTGAAATTCTCTAGTTCCAAATATATTAATAGCTCTACTTATATCATGAGTAGAAGTAAAATTCATCAAACTATTAATAGTATCATCAGGATATTCTATCTTTAACTGTTTTAAAGCATCATGTAATTTATATACATCACGATATTTAATGTATCTTATTAAAGCATCTACTAAGGTATAATTCATTACAGTATCCATTCCTTTACCGGAAGATATATATCCCCTATTCATACGCATAGGATTCTTCCATACTTCTCCTAAGATAAATCCATCATCTTTATTTCTTTTAACTGCTTTTCTTATACCTTCAATAAAGTCATCAGATAATTCATCCGCAACATCTAATCTTAATCCATCGATGCCTAAATCAAACCATAAATCAATTATGCCACCTTCACCGTAAATATAGTCTTGCCAAATTTTTGAATTACCATCACATACTGGTAAATTCTTCATACCCCACCAGTAATCAAAGAATGTTTGATTATTTACAATATATTTACGATAAAAGTCATAGTATTTAGAATCACTACTTTGATAAGCACCTATATTATTAAAATGACTATATTGATTAAAATATTTACTGTCATTACCAGTATGATTAAATACAGCATCTAAAACAATTTTCATATCTAATTCATGAGCCTTATCACAGAGCTCTTTTAAATCTTTATTTGTACCTAAATAAGGATCAACATTCTCATAGTCAGCAGCATCATAACGATGATTAGATTGTGACCAAACAATTGGACTTAAATAGATTATACTAACTCCTAAAGATTTTATATAATCTAATTTATTTATAATTCCTTGTAAATTACCTCCATAAAAATCAGCATTCCAAATACCTTCATCATTTGGTCCAACTACAATATCTTCATCCCAAGATTTATGAATAGTACGATGCGGCATATCTTTAGGTATTTCGGTACGATTAAATCTATCTACAAATATATGATACATAATTTTTCCTTTAGCCCAGTCTGGTACTTCAAAATTAACGCTTAACTTCCACATATCTTCAGTATTAATTTGATTGTAATTACTATTATTATGTTTCTTATAATACATAAATTTATTATTAGCTTCAAAAGAAAAATAATAATGATATAAAGCACTAGTATCTAATACTAATTCTGTTTCAAAATAAGCATATCGATCAGTATTCTTAGTATGATTCATATTAAAATTAATTCTTCTTTCATTATCTTCTACAATAAAGTTCATTCTTTGAACCCAACCTAAGGAAAGTGGTATTTTGGTTGTTACCCTGTATTTAGTCGAATTATTATTAATTGTTTCTATCTTTTCTAAATCAAATTGTATATCATCTAACATATTTTAACCTCCTTATAATTATATCAAAAGCAACTACTTTTTAAAACATTTACTTTCTTTACAAAAGTTAAAAATAAACATATAATATCTGGAATGAGGTATATATGAAAGATTTACATTTTAACAATTTAAATACTTTACAACAATATATAGATAAGCATAAAGTAAAATCATTAGGTTATGGTAAAGATGGAACTTGCTTTTTGTTAGATGATAACTCTGTAATTAAACTATTATATTCAGATTATTATCCTGATTATGTATTACAATTTAAAGATATAGATTCATCTTCTTTTATATTTGCTAAAAATTGTGCTTATGTAGGCAATTATGTTCGTGCTGTTATAATGGAATATGCTCATGGTACTAGTCTATCTAAATGCAAACCTCTCAATCAAAAAATTAACCTCTTAAGTGATCAATTACAAGTTGTAACAGATAGTTTGAATTCTATTTCTAGTCAAGGTATTTTAATAAAAGATTTCCATTGTGGAAATATAATTTATGATGAAATTTCTTTTAAAATTATAGATACTTTACCTTATTTATATTTGTCGGGTAGAAATTATAAGGAAGACAATTTATATGAAGTGATGAATCGTATTTACTCTTTTTTGCTGGAAGATATTATGAAATATAGAGAAATAGCTGAACAATATGGGTATGTTGGAGATTTAGATAAATTGGCTAATCCTAGTTCTTATCTTAGATGGTTAAAATCAAGTATTGAAAACTTAACAGATCAACCTATTACTACTCTTGATGATGCAGAAAAAGTATTACAAAAGAAATATTTTAAATAAAAAAACTCAGATTACTCTGAGTTTTTATAATCATATCTTACATTTTTATTGTATATTCCCATCCTGGTTGCCAATCTCCAGTTTTTCGCCAATCATTTTTATTTGCTTCTTCCCAACTAATATTCTTAGTGATTACTTCAAAAGCTAATTGTGGTGCACGATGAGCAACTATTCCAATTGTTTTTCCTTGATATTCTTTTTTTATGTCATCAATAAAACTTCTAATTCTTTGTTCGACATCTTTTAATGATTCACCATTTGGAAAAGGCTCATCAATGTGATCTTCATATACTATTAAGTTTTTATCCATTCCATCCAAATCACCATAATTGCATTCTCTAAGTCTTTCATCTTGAATCTTTTCTACATTGGGAAATGCTATATTAGCACTATCAATTGCTCTTATTAAATCAGATGTAAAAATAACATCAAATTTAATATCAGAATTAATCTTTCCTAAATTTGCTGCTTGTTCTTTTCCTAAATCAGTTAATTGTACTTGTTTCCATCCAGAACATTTTTTACTAGCATTATCATAAGTAGTTCCATGAACAAAATATTTAAGTGTTGTTTTCATAATATCACCTAATCATTATTATAATTATTTTAATAATTTTGCAAATGCATTAGCATTAAGAATTGTATTTGATATAAATTTTCCTTTATAAAAGTTAGCCCAGTTATTAATTATACATGGAGCATTTTTAGCTTTTTCCAGTGTATCTATCTTTACAAAGTTCAATTTAATACCTTTTTCTTTAGCATAATCAGATAATTCTTTTACTTCATATTCTACATAAGGACATTCATTAGAATAATAAATAGTAAAGTCTTGACTATCAATTTCCATCTTACGAGCATTGTCATTAAATTTAGGTATTTCTTTATCATCAAATTGTAATACCATCAATTCATAGTCATTAATAGTATCTACTACTTTAAATCCAAAATGTTCAAAAAATTTCTTATCACCAATAAATGGTTTTTTCTTTTGAGTAACTATTGTACAAATACCACTCATTTTTTTCTTTTTAGCATCTTCTATAGCATATTCTAATAATTCTTTACCAATACCTTTTCCTTTAAAACTACCTGCTACCCATAAACAATAAATATACATATAGTTTTTACCATTAATAGGAGCCCAAGCTGTTTCAATTGGTTCATATTCAATGAAGATTTTACCTCTTGCATTTAACTTTCTAAATACATGGCCATCTTTCAATTTACTTTTGATCCATTCTTTCTTTTTGTCTACGCCATCTTGATGTTTAGGATCACCAATTGCACAGCAAATGTGCTCTTCATCAATATTTTTTTCATCTAAATTAATATACTCATTCATACTTATTCCTACTTTCTTATATATTTTTCATCTTGTTTATTACTATCATCCAAAACATATTTTTCTACTTTCATATGTAAATCATATTTATTTCTTAATTCCATTATTTTATTCATAATATCTGATTTATGATGTTTATCAAGTGCATCTTGATTCTCCCAACTATCAATAAGTAATATTGTCTCTTTATCATCCATTGGTTCAAAATATTCATATCTTAGATTACCACTTTTACTTCTTATTTCTTCTACTATTCCAGAAGAAATCATTTCATTAGCAAATTCCCTAGCAGAACCATTTTTTCCTTTATAATAAATATTAATTGTAAAACTCACTCTATCACTCTCCGTAAACTATTATATCACAAAAAAAGACTAGATATCCTAGTCTTTATTTCTTAATTCTTCTCTTAATTTCATCCATAACTTTCCTAATTGATTTTGACCATCTCTATTTATTCCCCATCCCCAAAAATTATCTTTTGGAGAATCCTCTACTATTAAGTAATTCTTAGTTTCTAGTAATTTTTTCAAAACGTATGGATTTTGTTCTATTTTTAACCTAAGTAACTTTTCCATTATAGTAACTTGTTCTTCATTTGAATATTTTACTTTATCAATATTAGCAAACATAATCTTTTGAGCTTCATGTGCCGAATGACTATTCTTAATTCGTTCTGCTATTCCAGGATAATCAGGTAAAAATAATGAACTTTGAAATGCTTCTTCTAAAGAAGCATATAAATATCCATCTACTTCCACTTTAAATGATGAAAAATTATCTAATGGATAAAACTCTCTTGGATAAAATCCTATAACATCATCAAATTTTTCTGACATCCAAATATCTCTATATTGATCAAGTTTAACTTGATTATTCATATTTACGAATTCAGCTAAATTATCTATACATTTATAGTTATTTACATTTTGCTCATGCCAACTATCACAATTATCATTATCTTTATCGAAAAAAATCACTTTACCATTATTCTCTTCCCATTCACGTAGAGTATTTAAACAATCATCAATTAAAACACTATCACTAGGGTCTACAACATCACATTTTCTTAAGTAATATGGTACTAATATTACTCTAAGTCTAATATTTTGTTCTTTAACCCAATTTATTTTTGCTGTTCCTTCTTCTAATGAATGAACTTTCGTAAGTATAAAAGTATTTTTTGAATCCATAAGTTTTAAATATTTAATAGAATTATTAATAGGTTCAGCATTTTTTAAAACATAATTCCAATCAACATGCTTTAGATATTCTATTTTCTCAGTTTCCGATAATGAATGTCTATTAGGAATCTTTCTCCATTCTTCAAACATTAAATCTTCAGTATCTAATATAACACCATCAAAATCAATATACGTCATACGATCATCTTCCTTTCATAATATACTTTACTATATTATGTGGAAGTATTTATGTCACATTAATATTTTTCATCTAGTACTTCTAATTTACTAATTCTATCTAGATAAAAATGTCTTATTTCTTGTTTGTTTTCACAATAAGCTGCTACTCCCCATTCATTATCTAATACCATTAAATTATATGGTCTAATTACTCTCTTAGTAATTTTATCATGTTCTTTTGAGTAATACTCTATATAGCATTTATTATGACTGTTAATACATTTACTTAATAAGTTATAATATTCTCTATTATCTAATTTAATATTTTTTGGTTTGATAAATTTTTCAGGTATTTTAACATCTTGATTTAACACATATCCTCCATAAGGTCCATATATTGTTTCAATATAAATACCTGCATATTCTAATTCATCTTTATATTGTCTTATCATTCTTGGAGATACTTCTAATTTCTCGGCTAATTCTTTTATACTATATTTTCTTTTATTCTGAAGTAATTGTAACATCATAAGTACATTAGACAATTTAGACATATTATCACCTCTATAAATTATACCATAAAAAAGACTAGATTTCTCTAGTCACAATTTTTAATTACTTATTATTTTTTACTTTGACTACAGCCTAACTCTATATAAGACTAACATAACTTAATTATATTTGAGCATTGTAGTAAAGATGTTTTTTCACGATATTATCTTTTTTTAAATCTGTTTTCTTCATTAATATCGAACATTTCGTCTTTTTTCTGAAGTAAACCTTTTTCTACTTGTCGAGTTATTTCAACAAAGTCTTTTATATCTAAAATAATATCAAAATTTGTATCATTGCTTTCATCATATTTATCATAAATATGAATTTTATCAGTTACTATTTCACCATTATTGTCTATAACAGGTTTAAATCTAAAGTGAGCAAATGCATTTCTAAACTTATCTAATATGTACCTTTTCATTTCAATATTATCACGAGGTTGCTGGTTCTCATCATTTATAAATCTTGCAAGATATGTTTCTTGATTCCAGTCACTAACATTTATACTATTCTTATACATCATGCTTGTATTAAATCCAGCATGAATTATTGTTATTGGATCTATGTCAATTAATAAGTCGTCTTGATTTTGTTTTTGATATTGACTAAATACAGAATTTCCATATATTAATGTTGCTATTAATTTTGGATTATCTAGCCCAAAAATACTTTTACATAAATTGTAATTATAATTTTTACACATGTGTTCTAATATTTCATAATTACATGTGTAAAATTCATCTGGAAACTCATCTAATTTTTTATATTCATAATTAACTAACTTTAATAAATACTCAATATTTTGATCTTTAACATTAGGAACACTAAATATTTTTGTAGGGATTTCTTTATCAACTGTATATCCATTATTAAATAAAACTTCTATTACTTCCTCTGTTTGTTCTAGATAACTTTTTCCATTATCAGGTAAATTTTCATATTTCTTCCAGGATTGTTCAAAATATTTTAATATATTTTGCAATTGATCCATTTCATTAAACCTAAAGAAAGCACATGCTGGAAGTTTTTCTAGAACTCTTATATTATATTTTTTTTCTTCTAACCATTTAATTAAAGAGATTGACGATTCTGCTCCTTCAATAAAATTCAAAGATATATTATCAAAATTTATATTATACTCTGTAAGTGTATTAATTATTTCTATTGTTTCATCAATATTAGAAATTGACAATTCTGATAGACTTCTAACAATATGCATTTTATCTTTTGGAATTGATTTTAATAAATTAATTGAATTCAAAGGATACAGAAACAAATCATCATTTACTATTTCTAAAGATAAATCATTTTCTTTTAAAAATTTAATGAAAGTTATGGTTTCTTTTGGATACCTATAACCAGATGCTGGAATTTTTGCTATTTCATCGTAACGAATTCCTTGTTGTATAAAAAACAATGTTTGTTTAGCATTTACTATTGCATCGATTGACATTGAATCTATTATTTCAATATTTACTCCATTTTTAACTAAATAACTTATATTATCAAAGATTGAAACGTTTTCATAAAATGTACCCTCTTTATCTAAGTATTCCATTACTCGTAATAATTCTAGTGCTATATAAGTATTATTATTATCTTCACTCATTGGATATAGATTATTATTGATTAATACAGTTTTAAGTTTTTCAAAATTTTGACCATAAATACCTATTTCATTATGTTTAATTCCATTTTTAGTTAACTCATCTACTATCCAATTGTTTGGATCAAAACTTTTTCCATCAGTGGAAATTGCAAACCAAAAAACAGGTCTAATTAATGGAATAAAAACGTCATCTTCCATATACATTTTTTTAAAGTTTTCACTATTTTCAAACAATTCCTCTTTTAGTAAATTTTCATCATATAATACCTCAATGGGTATATTATTTTCCTTTAATCTATTTGTAAATCTAATTATTTCTTTTGCATAGTCAAAGGGTATTCTATTAACATCCCTCTTGTTTGAAAATCTTTTTATTAATTTTGAAAAATTAATGCCATTTTCTTTTAATATATTAACTTTTTCAAGTAATGAAATTGCATATAAAGGATTAACAAATGCTCCCCATTCAAAACTATTTATAATATCTAAATCGATTCCGTTTTTTAAATATATGTCTAAAATATCAGCGTTTTTAAAAGCATATGGAGTGATTTTTCCTATTTTATCCAGCATATTCTCTTTGGTCAAATAATTTATCATATCAATAATTTCTTGTGTACTTGTAAATGAATCAGCCACCATATATGGAATTTTTTCAATAAGTTCAATATCTATTCCTTTATTAAGTAATTCCTTTGTTTTCTGACTATTTTTTAAAATACCTCTTGATAATTTATATATATCTTTTATATTGTAATTATATTTTTCAAGAAGTAGTGATAAAAAATCTGGCTCTATATTATAAAATATACTTTGTAATGAATCTATATTACAATTTAATTCACTTAGGAGTGGTAGAGCTATTAGATTTGTTCTTTCTACTATAACTCTATCTTCATCATTAGCTATTATTTTTCCTTTATTAAAGCCGTCTAAATATTCAATTGGAATGGATATTTTAAAGTTATCATTATCTAATTCAATTATCTTATCAATATCTATATTATCATGTTCAAGGCTATTTCTTACTTTATGAATTATATTTATAGCTTGCTTTAGAACGTTTATTTCCTGCATTTGTTCAATTTTACTATTTGTGTTAACAAGTTCTATCCAATCGGTTCTATAGAATGTTTCTATCACACCACTCATACTGTCTCTTTGATTCTTTTTAGCAGATAAAACATTATTTAGATTTTGATATTCTGTATTTATAGCTGCATGTTCTTCTTTTGATTTAGCGGTTTTATGTTTGTTTTTTATTACCAATAATTGACCTTCAATATTAACTATTTCTAGTAAAAGATTATTATATGTTTTATATAAAATGTCATTCTCTTTTATATATTCACTTATAAATATTATATTCCAAATATCAGTTGTATTATTCAAATCAAATACAATTTTACCATTTTCTTTTTTTATTATTGTCTCTTTTTTTTGAATGAAATTTGATATTATTGCATTATAGTATTCTTTATTATTCAATAATAATATATTACTTCCCATTAATAATTCTTTTGCATCTTCTTCACTTTGTGAGGTCACAATAGAATTAACTAAATTATATAAACCCATAAAATCTCACCAAATTCTTTCATAAATAATTATATCATAACTTTTGATTTTTTTTCATTTTGACAATCAATTATTCATACCATTTAAATAAATATTATAATTTACTTTTATTAATTTACTGGAAACTATTATTTATGATTTTTCTAAAATCTCAATATCTAAATCTTATAAGTTATTTTTTCTAACTTTTATAATATCATCTTCATTTAATTCACCAGTTAATAATGATGATTTTGGATTATGTTTATTATAATTAGTATTTACTTGCTTTTCATCATAATTAGCATAGCAGTACTTACAAAAATGCTTACAAGAATTATATACTCCTATATCAGCCATTTCAACACATTCACAGGGGACATTCTTTCTAGCATTCCATTTTTTGTACTTTTTACCTGTTAGTTTTAAAGCTAGTTCTTTAGACATACATTCATCTTTAATAAAACCATATTCTACTAAGTTATGAATTTCAGCACAAGTATGAACTTTTATATTATGATTTTTTGCGCTTTTACTAAAACTTGTTCCAATAACTTTATAATCGTTTTCAGTTAATTGTCGATATTTTAATATTTTATAATTATTTCTTACATTCTTATAATCATCAATAAATGATATTAATATTTTTTCTACATAACCATCTAACAGACCACATAATTTATCAAAAGCTTTTATATGATAATTCAACGTATATTTATCATTAATAAATATAGGATCATATCTAATTACTAAATTATCTTTTCCTACTATTTTAGATATTTTTTTTATAGCTTCAATAATATCTTTTTTTGGTGGTAAATTAGGTTCTATATCTTTCTTATATGGTGTTAAAGTAATATGAAAATACATTTTCTTATTTATATCTTTTAACTTATCTATGATTGGTATAGGATTCTTAGTACAAAAGAACAACAAATCAACATCATCCATCATTATTCTACTTATCATTGTTGGATTAAATGGATTCCTTACATCAACAAAACCTTCTTCTAATCGATTCATTAACCAATCTGAATAGAATGCAACTATATCAGTTCTACCACTTATATTTAAAATCACATTAACACCTCCTATATAGATTATATCATGCCTTACTATTTATATTGGCCATTATAAAAAAGACTAGATAAATCTAGTCTTTATTAATTTAATTACTTATTGTTTTTTGCTTTGATTTCAGCTTGAATTGCAGTATAACTCGCAACACAAATATGAATTAATTCTTATTTGTGAAAATATATAACTATGTTTATATAATTATTATAACCACTCACCAAATTTTTTAATATATATACTTTTTACTATTTGTGCAATTACTCCATATATTACTACAAAACCAATTAAATATAAATAATATATAGCTGGTAATATTACGAAGTTAAATCCTGT
>JAFWGF010000037.1 GCA_017512495.1 Bacilli bacterium | reverse complement strand
TATTAATATAACTATTCCTAATAAACATCCAATTCCTATAAAAACTATTTTTAAATACTTCATAAAATCACTACCTTGATATTATTTTATCATAAAAAAGAACCAAATGTTATTTAATTGGTTCTAAATAATCAATTTCTGGTAATAGTTCTTCTAAATAATTTATTATTTTATCTGGATTAAAATGATTAATATCTTTTATAGCTTCAATACATATTTTAGTAACACCACTGACATAGAATAAAGCTATTATTTCATCAGGAATATTTGATTTATTGATATAATCGCTTTTTAATCTTTTTATTACTGCTTCTAATGATGCATCAAACATCATATCAAAAGCAATTGAATTGTTATTTTTCTTAATAATTGCGATTGAAGAATAAGTATTAATATCTTTATAGAAATAATCTAATAGTAATTTTATAAGTTCTAAATAATACTCTTTTATTGAATTAACTTCTTTTTCAACATTTAAGTGTTCTACTAATTCATTTTTCATATCTTCAATTAATGAAGCAAGTAGCTCATATTTATCATTAAAGTGATCATAGAATGTTGAACGATTAATCATTGATATTTTACAAATATCTATTACTTTAATATCTTCAAATGTTTTTTCTTCCATTAATTGTAATAATGCTCTATATAAATTAGCTTTAGTTTTACGAATACGTAAGTCTTCTTTTTTCTTCATAAAATCACCTAAGTAAAGTATAAAATAACAAGCTACATTTGTAAAGATAAACTACATGTGTCGGAAAAATATCAAACAAAACAAGCATTCTTGTTGGATAACATACATTATTTAGAAAATATTCTTCAATTTGTTTGTTTTTTGAATATTATAGATTATGCAGGAGTGATAAAATGAAAAGTTTTGCTAAATATATTTCTAATCATAGTAAATTCATTTTATTAATAGGAATACTATTACTTATTCCTTCAATTTATTTTTATATAAATACTAGAATTAACTATGATATTTTGATTTATTTACCTGAAAAAATTGATACTATCAAAGGTGAAAATATCTTAACTGAAGATTTTGGTTTAGGTAGTTATGCATTTGTAATGATCGATGTTAAAGATGAAAGTCAGGTATTAAAATTAGAAGAAGATATAAAGAATATTAAAGGAGTTAATAAAGCAGTTAGTATTTATGATGTGATTGATACAACTGTTCCTAAAGAAATGTTGCCAAAAAAAGTATTAAACAAGTTATATCACGATGATACTACTATTATGTTAGTTACTTTTAAAGAAAACACTTCTAATGATTTAACGATTAATGCTGTACGCGAATTACGAGATGTAGTAGGTGAAGCATCAAGAGTTAGTAGTATGACTTCTATGGTTATTGATACTATGGATTTATCTAATAGTGAAATACTTGCTTATGTAGTGATTGCTGTTATTTTATGTTTGACTGTTTTGATTATATCTACTGATTCATATGTTATTCCATTTTTATTACTTTTAAATATTGGAATGGCAATTGTCTATAATATGGGGACTAATATCTTTTTTGGTCAAATTAGTTATATTACTAAAGCTATAGTTGCAGTTTTGCAGTTAGGAGTTACTACTGATTTTTCTATTTTCTTATATCATAAATATATATCTGCTAAGAAGAAAAATTCTAATAAGAAAGAGGCAATGACTAGTGCTATAATTGATACATTTCAATCGGTTATTGGATCATCTCTTACTACTTTTGTAGGATTTCTAGCTTTGTGTACCATGGACTTAACTTTAGGTACAGATATTGGTTTAGTTATGTCTAAAGGGGTTTTGTTCGGACTAATATGTGTTCTAACAATTTTTCCGGCATTATTACTTATATTTGATGGATTGATTGAAAAGACAAATCATAAAATACTATTACCTAAGTTTGAAAAGATTCAAAAATTTTCATTAAGAAATTATAAAATAATCTTTGTAGTATTTATTATACTATTAATACCAGCTTATATTGGTAATAAGAGTTATGATGTTTATTATAAATTAGATGAATCTTTACCTAAAGATTTACCCTTTAATGTAGCTAATTCAGCTTTGGGTGAAAAATTTGGGATTAAGTCTGCAGAGATAGCTATTATTAATAAAGATATTCCTAAAAATAAAGTTGATAAATTAGTAAATGAGTTAAAATCTGTACAAGGTATTGACTTGGTTATGGCACCTAATACTTTAGTTAGTGATGATGTTAAAGATTTATTACCAAAAGATGTACAGGATATTGTAGATAATGATAAGTATCAATTAATTGTTTTGAATTCTAATTATGAAATAGCTAGTGATAAATTAAACAATCAAGTTGATATTTTAGAAAAGATTATTAAAAAATATGATAATCATGGAATAGTTGCTGGTGAAGGTGCATTAATGAAAGATTTAGTAACAATAGCTGATCATGATTTTCATATGGTTAATTACACTTCAATTATTGTTATCTTTGTTGTTATGCTACTTGTTTTGCAATCAGTCGGATTACCAATAATACTAATTTTTGCTATTGAATTTGCAATATTTACTAATATGGCTTGTGCTTACTATACCGGGACAAGACTTCCGTTTATTGCAAGTATAGTGGTAGGAACTATTCAATTGGGTGCTACTATAGATTATGCTATTTTGATGTCTTCGAAGTACTTAGCTGAAAGAAGAAAAAAATGTGCTAAAGAAAAAGCAATGGAGAAAACATTAAAAAACACTGTGCCATCTATTATAACTTCTGCATTATGCTTCTTTTCTGCTACAATAGGAGTAGGGATATATACTAAAATAGATATGATTGGATCTATTTGTAATTTATTAGCAAGGGGTTCAATTATTAGTATGTTAGTAGTAATCTTAATTCTACCATCATTATTAATGATATTTGATAAATTTATATTAAAAACAACTAAATTTAAGGAGGAAAAATAAATGAAGAAATTATTTGTTTTAATAATAACTATATTGATTGTAAATCCAATTAATAGTTTTGCCTTATCTAAGACTGAAACTATTCATGTTAATATGGATTTTGAAGGTAATATTAGTAATACGACTGTTAATACTAAATTAACTAATTTAGACAAAGGAGATATAGTTGACTATACTTATTTAACGGATATTAAAAACTTGAATGGTGATGAAAAGTTATCTTTAAATAATGAAAAATTGTCTTTTAAATCTACTGGTAAAGATGTTGTATATAAAGGTAAACTTGATAAAAATTTACCTATATCAGTTAGTACTAAATATTATCTAAATGGTGATGAAATAAGTTATAAGAATTTAAAAGATAAAAAAGGTACAATTAGAATAGAATATAGTTTAAAAAACAATAGTTATAATAATGGTTTGCATACACCTTTTGTTGTTAGTCTTGTTTCATTGTTAGATGGAAAGAAGAATTCTAATGTATCCGTAACTACTGGTAAAGTTGTTTCAACAGGAAATAAGAATATTGTTATTGGAATAGCAGCTCCAGGATTATATGATGATTTAGGAATGACTGAATTATCTGATATGGATAAAATAATTATTAGTTATGATACAACTAAATATGAATTTAACGATAGTTATTTAGTAATGACTCCTAAATTATTAGATGATATTGATTTGTCTAGATTGAATAAAGTAGATTATTTAAATGAATCATTAAATGTTTTACAGAATGGTATGAATAGACTAGAAGAGGGGTCTAATAGTTTAGCAAGTGGTTCTAATGAATTAGGTACTGGTATGGATAGCTTAAATAATGGAATTAAAAAAGCATTAGAAGGTTCAAATACTATTACTAAAGGTTTAGAGCAAGTAAATGCTGGTTCAAATAAATTAAGTACACTAGCTACATTAGTAGATACTTTATATAATAGTTATATAGAAAATGCTAATTTATTGGAAACAATTCAAAGTGGAGTTGCCAAAGAACAATATGAACAAGCAATTAGTGGAGCTGTTGCTCAAAAAACAGATTTAGAAAATAAACTATCACAAGTAAATGCTGGAATAAGTGCATTAGAACAATTAGAGAATTTATCTGAAGAGCAACAAGTACAATTAGCTACCTTAAAATCTCAAAAAGAACAGTTGGAATTAGGAATTAAGCAATATGCTGATGGTATTGCGGATGCTGAAAAGAATTTAGCTAGTTTACCTCTAGCAGCTGCTAAATTAGAAGGAGCTAATGAAGCGATTTCTAAAATTTTGACTGGTATTTTAGAAGGAGAAATATCTGAAGAAAACATCAATAGCTTTAAAGAAAATTTAAATACTCTTTTAGGAGGAATAAATAGTTTACAAAAAGGATCTAGTAATTTAACTAATGGATTAAATGAACTAGCAATTGGTTCTGATAAGTTAACTGAGGGTACTAGCAAATTAGTAACTGGTTCAAATGAGTTATCTCAAGGCATTACTAAAATAAATAATGAAGGTATAAAGAAATTAAGTGGTTATGGTAATAAGCTAGTTAATTACTCTAATAAAGTAAAAAGATTAGTAAAATTATCTAAAGAGTATTCTGGTTTTGCAAGTGATAATAGTGATAGTACAATTTTTGTTTATAAAATATCAAAATAAAAGTGTTAACCAAATAGGGTTGACACTTTTTGCTTTGTGTGTTATGATGAAATCGAATTTGAGGAGAAAGGAGTGAGAATATGATTTGGAAAATTTATGATAACTTAATGATTTTTGGTTGTGACTATTGTGAGGATGATAGATGTATTCTCACTTGCTTTGATGTAGCAAAATAGTCACTTCGGTGACTTTTTAATTTGGTTAAAAAGAGGTGATAAGATATGAAAAAAGTTTCTACTTTTAAAATACTATTTCACTATTTAAAAGATGAAAAACTAAAATTATCTATCTATATCTTCTTAGTATTGATGACTTATCTTCCATCTCTTGCGACTGCTTACTTTTTTGGAGCAGCATTAGAAAAATTAGTCATGAAAGACTTTAAAGGATTTGCAATATACTTAGTGGGAGTACAATTTGCTTATATCGTATTCTATACAATATTACAAATACCTAGAGATAAAATATATAATTATTTAGAAATAAAATTTACTAAAAATGTTAGTAGAGATCTATATCAAAAGATTGATAAATTACCTGCAATAGCATTTGAAGATATTGGGGTTGGAGAGTTTATAAATAGATTGTATACTGATCCAGAGAGAGTTATGTCTTTATTAGCTCAATTAGTAAAACTAATTTGTAAATCTTTTGTAATTATTGTTGTATTTATCGTATCTTTTAAGATATCTTTACTTTTAGGTTTTGAAATAGTATTATTTGGATTTATAATGGGATTTATTTCAATGAAATTTTTCCCTAAAATAAAAAAGACACAAGAAAATATAAAGAAAGAATCAGATAATTACGTTAAAGTTGCGACTGAGAATATTACTGGTATTCGAGAAATAAAATCATTAGGAATCAAGAAAAATATTGAGAATAATATTTTTAATATTTTAGATGTTTTATTTAAACATTCAAAAGATATAAGAAATTATGAAATAATTTATTATAGTTTAAATAATTTAGCATACTTTGTTTTACAATTTATTATTCTATTAACTGCTGGTTATTATGTAGTTATAGGTACTTTATCTTATGGTATGTTTATGATGTTAGAGAAATATATCTGGAGAATAGATGATGTTGTAGAAAGTATCTCTGATTTTGGAGTTAATTATAATAAAGTAACAGTATCTCTAAAAAGAATAGGTGAAATAGTTAATAATGAACTTTATGAAGATGAAAAGTTTGGTAAAAAGAAATTAAAGAAAGTAAAAGGTATAATTGACTTTGAAAATGTAATTTTCCATTACCGTGAAGATGAAGAAGATACTTTAAAAGGTTTATCAATGAAAATAGAACCTAAAAAGAAAATAGCTGTAGTAGGTAGAAGTGGTAATGGTAAAAGTACTATCTTTAATTTATTGTTACGTTATTTTGATACTTCTAAAGGTACTATTAAAATAGATGGTATTAATATTGAGGATTTAACTGAAAAAGAATTAAGAAATAATATTTCAATTATTAGACAATCTCCATTTTTATTTAATTTATCTATTTTTGATAATTTTAAATTAGTTAAAGATAATGTAACTTTAGAAGAAATACGAAAAGTATGTAAAAAAGCATATATAGATGATTATATTATGAGTTTACCTAATAAATATGAAACTATTATTGGAGAAGGTGGAGTAAACTTAAGTGGTGGTCAAAAGCAAAGATTAGCAATTGCTAGGACATTGCTTTTAAATACAAAGATTATTTTGTTTGATGAAGCTACTTCAGCTTTAGATAATGAAAGTCAAGATTATATTAAAAGAACTATTGATGAATTAGTTAAAGATCACACAGTAGTAATAGTTGCTCATAGATTAAGTACAATAGTAGATGCTGATACTATTCATGTAATTGATAAAGGTAAATTAGCAGCTTCAGGTACTCATAAAGAATTATTAAAAACATGTAAAGTATATAAAGGATTATACAATTCAGAATCCTCAAGTTCATAATAAAAAGAAGATTATTTATCTTCTTTTTTTCTTCTTTTTAATATTTTATAAGGAACTGTTTTTAATTCCTCAATAGTATTGGCTAATTCATCCCAAATTTCAGTATTGTATCCTTTAATACTATTTCTATCAGCATTGCGGTAGTATTCACCATCTACTGTTCTAATTATTGGATATTCTTTATCATGAAGATGAACAGTCAAATCAGCTTGAATATCATATTCCATACAAGCAAACATTAAGCCAATAATAGCTTTATCAATGTTTGCTAAATTAGTTACACTAGCTAATACTGAATTATTATTGTCTTTATCAGTTAGAAGACCATAAAAATCAGTATAATTCATCCTATCTGTTTCACAATGCATTCTCTTTGAAAAGTTAGCCGCAAATTTAGCTGCAGAATTATTTTTATCTTCATGTAAGTAACAGAATTCTACACCATCATAACTTAAATACATTTTATAATTGTCTGGTCTTGGAATATTTCTTTCTTCGATATAAGCATCTACACAATGTCTATCTTTCATTCGAATTCTCCCCCTCTAAAAGTGCAAGTATTATATCATGTTTTTTAAAATATTTCAAGTTTTAAAGTAATTATACTTGTGATATAATATATACAGGAGTTGATTATATGAAAAAAAGTGGTACTTTTATTAGTGTTATTGTTACACTTATTTATTCTTTGGTAGTTTACTATTTATTATATCCAGCTATTAATATTCATAATATAGGTTTTTGGATATTTATATTTAGTATAATGCTTTTATTTGGAATTTTAATGTCATTCTTTTCGTTAGGAATAGCTGTTTCAGAATTGTTTACTGGAATTAAAAGAAGAAAAAGAATAGGTTATTACAAAATATTTATTGTGATTCCAATAATTGTTCTTTTAATAATTTTTATTAATATTATTTTATCTCCAGTATTTAATGCTAAAACTTATTATAAGCGTATTACTGTAGATGAAACAGGTAATTTTACTACTGATGTAAAAGAAGTAGATTTTAATAAATTACCTTTACTTGACCGTGATTCTTCTGAAAAATTAGGAGATCGTGTTATGGGTCAAATGAGTGAATTAGTTTCACAGTTCGATGTTAGTGATAAGTATACTCAAATTAATTATAATAATGAAATAATTAGAGTAACACCATTGGAATATAATGGTACTATTAAATGGCTAACTAATCGTAATAAAGGTATTAAAGGATATATTACTGTTAATTCTACAACAGGTAAAGCAAAGCTTATAAAATTAGATAAAGGTATGAAGTATGCTCCTAGTGGTTTGTTTAATGAGAATTTATATCGTAAACTACAATTAAAGTATCCTACGTTTAATTTTGAATCAGTTAATTTTGAAATAGATAATGAAGGTAATCCATATTGGATTGCTAGTGTTGTTAAATATGTTGGAGTAGGATTACGTAGAGAAGTAACAGGAGTAGTTATTTTTAATCCAATTAATGGTAAGAGTAAATATTATAAAGTAAAAGATGTTCCTAGTTGGGTAGATCATGTATATGAAGCTGATTTAATACTAGAACAAGTAAATGATTGGGGTAAGTATAAAAAAGGTTATATTAATTCATTAATTAGTCAAAAAGGAGTAGTTTCAACTACAAGAGGTTATAATTATTTAGCTCAAGATGATGATGTATATTTATATACTGGTATTACTTCAGTAATTGGTGATGAATCTAACATTGGTTTTATTCTTACTAATATGCGTACTAAAGATACTAAGTTCTATAGTGTAGCAGGAGCAGAAGAATATAGTGCAATGGAATCTGCTAAGGGACAAGTACAACAAATGAATTATACTTCTACTTTCCCATTATTAATTAATTTAAATGGTAGACCAACTTATTTAGTATCTCTAAAAGACAATGCTGGATTAGTAAAGATGTATGCTTTTGTAGATGTTGAAGATTATCAAAAAGTAGTTGTTACTGATAGTAGTAAAGGTATTGTAAAAGCTAGTGAAGCATATTTAAATGATATGGGAGAAGTTACTGAGGGAGTAAAATTAGAAAAAGATGTTGTTGTTAATAATTTAACTACAGTTAATATTGATGGTAATACATATTATTATTTTATGGATGATAATGAACAAAGATACAAAGTTTCTATTAAAGTAGATAAGAATAATTTACCATTTATTAAAGATGGAGATATTCTACATATTAAGTATAATAATGAAGGAAATGTTATAACTATTGTAGAGATAAATTAAAAAGATCACTTATGTGATCTTTTATTCTGTAGTAACAAGTTTTGCATGAATAACACTTCTTCCTTTATTATCATTAGTACAAGTAGATAAAGTAATTATTTGATTACTTGTTGTTACTGGTACATTAATAGACATTTTATTTCTTTGAACTAGTGTATCTAAGAATGTTTGATAATCATTATCATCATTAAAATCAGTTTGTAAGTAATATGTTTCAGGTTCAATTGTATAACCAGAGAAAACTTTATAAATACGTTTTTTACCATCACTTGTTAAAACGATAATTCTAGTATCTTTGCCATTTGAGATAACTTTTTTTATTCCTCCAAAGGAAGTTTCATTTAGTAAGTTATGTCCATAGAAGATAGTATTTTTATCATTAAAATTATCATTACGATAATCAATAAATGGCCAACCTCCAGTAGAAGGAGCACTATCAAAGGAATGAGTTAAGTAATAATCATTATCAGTAGTTTGTACTACGGGATAATTTATATTTGTATTCTCTACGATAATCCAAGCTACTGTTTGAGCATTTTTTTCTTTTAAATGATCAAAATTAATATCTTCGATGCTGTACTTACCATATATTCTATATAAGTTAAATTCTTTGTTTAATATAATACTTTTTGGTGCTTCTTCTTGAACTTGTTTTTTTGGTTTAACACCTTCAACAAATGCTTCTTCTGTATAAACTGTATTATTTATGTGAAAAGTATCAAATAAATAAAGTAAACATAAAAACCAAATTATTAATGAAACTATATGATTAGGTTGTTCTTTCATTCTATTAAAGTAATCAACTAGATTATGAATGAATTTAAATGGAAATATTTTTCCTAATAGAGTAAATAGCTTTTCTAAATAAAAATAAAAGCCTCGAGATAAGAATAATGATAAAGTATAAAATCCTTTTTTAAATAATTTAATAATAGATATTGGTATAAAAAATATAGTTTTAATTATTTTCATATTAAGCTGTTTCATCGATTAACAAAATTGGTTCATCGTCATCATAATTACTAGGATCACCATAAATATTAGCATTGATGATTGGCATTGTTTTAGTTACTTGATCGGGTTTAATTATTGGAATTGCAATCATTGTTTCTTGTTTCTTAATTCTAGTAATTGTTTCTGGAAGATCAATTTTCTTAATTGATGAATTTTGTTTTGTTATTTGTATTTCTTTATTTTCTAGAATCGTAGTAATGATACCAGTAATAATAGAACATACAACAATAATTATTAAAAGAACGTAAATTATCATATTCATCATCTCTCAATCTATTATTAATATTATTATATAACAAAACGTTAAGTTTATGACAATATATTGTAAACATAATTGTAAATCTATGTAAATATAGTGTTAATTATATATATTTTGTGTAAATAACACAAAATTAACATTACTACAAGATAGGTGTTTACAAATAACAAAAAGATGATATAATTATTTTATAAAATAGGAAAGATAGGAGTGGTGGTGTGAGTAATATTCACGTTACTAGTGAAATAGGTATACTAAAAAAAGTATTATTACATCGTCCCGGAAATGAATTATTAAATTTAACACCGGATACACTTGAAAGATTACTTTTTGATGATATTCCATTTTTACCTGATGCTCAAAAAGAACATGATATGTTTGCTGAAGCATTAAGAGATAACGGAGTAGAAGTTGTATATCTAGAAGATCTAATGGCTGAAGTTATTGGCCAAAACCCAAATATTAGGGAGAAGTTTATAAAACAATTTATTGAGGAAGCAGGAATTAATACTATTAAATATCAAAATTTAGTATATGAATATTTAAATAAAATCGATGATCCAAAAAAATTAGTTTTAAAGACAATGGAAGGTATTCAAGTAGGAGATATTCCTAAAAGACAACGTGATGTTGAGAAAACATTAGTTGATTTAATTAATACTCCAGATAAGTTTATAGCAGATCCAATGCCAAACTTATACTTTACAAGAGATAATTTTGCTTGTGTAGGTGAAGGAGTAGATATTAATCATATGTATTCTGTAACTAGAAATAGAGAGTGCATTTATGGTGAATATATCTTTAAATATCACAAGGATTATAAGAAAGTTTCTCAATATTATAATCGTAGTTATAATTGGAAAACTGAAGGTGGAGATTTATTAAATATTAATGATCATATTATTGCGATTGGTATATCTCAAAGAACTGAGCCAGCTGCGATTGATCAATTAGCTAAGAATTTCTTTAAAGATCCTAATTGCAAGATTGATACAGTACTTGCTTTCAATATTCCTGAGTCTCGTGCATTTATGCACTTAGATACAGTATTTACACAGATTGATAAATATACATTTACTTATCATCCTGGAATTATGGGAACATTACAAGTATTTGAAATTACTGAAGGATTTGATCCTGATACATTTGAAGATTTAAATGTAAAGGAAATTAATGCTCCATTAGAGGAAATATTAGAGAAATATTTAAAACATAAAGTTACTCTAATTCCTTGTGCAGGTGGAGACAAAGTAGCCAGTGAAAGAGAACAATGGAATGATGGATCTAATACATTATGTATAGCTCCAGGAACTGTTGTTGTATATGATCGTAATGATGTTACTAATAAAGAATTAGTAAAGGCAGGAATTAAAGTAGTTGAAATTCATGGATCAGAATTAGGTAGAGGCCGTGGAGGTCCTAGATGTATGTCTATGCCTTTGGTTAGGGAGGATGTAAGATGGTAGATTTAAGAGGAAGAGACTTCTTAAAATTACTTGATTTTACTCCAGCAGAAATTAATCATTTAATTAAAGTAGCTATTACTTTAAAGAAGCAAAAACATAATCATGAATCACATAAGTATTTAAAAGGCAAACAAATAGCTATGATATTTGAAAAAGATTCTACTAGAACAAGATGTTCTTTTGAAGCAGGAGCTGTAGATTTAGGTATGTCTGCTACTTATATAGGTCCAACTGGATCTCAATTAGGTAAAAAAGAGACCGTTGCTGATACAGCTAGAGTTTTAACAAGAATGTATGATGGTATTGAATATCGTGGTTTTGATCAAGCTACTGTAGAAGAATTAGCTAGATATTCAACTGTACCTGTTTGGAATGGGTTAACTAATGAATTCCATCCTACACAAATGTTAGCTGATATTATGACTGCTAAAGAACATTTTGGTAGTGTTAAAGGTAAGAAACTAGTTTTCTTAGGCGATGCTAGAAACAATGTAGCTAATTCATTAATGGTTATATGTTCAAAGTTAGGAATGAAGTTTGTATCTTGTGGTCCTAAAGATTTGTGGCCTGAAGAAGAATTAGTAAAAACTTGTCAAGAAATTGCTAAGAAAACAGGAGCTGAAATAAGTTTTGAAGAAGATCCAATGGTTGCTACTAAAGATGCTCATGTATTATATACAGATGTTTGGGTATCTATGGGAGAACCAATGGAATTATGGGAAGAAAGAATTAATTTATTAAAACCATATCAAGTAAATATGAAGTTAATTGAAAATGCTGATAATGATGTTATTTTCTTACATTGTTTACCATCTTTCCATAATACTGGAACAAGTATTGGAAAAGAAATAGAAGAGAAGTTTGGTATTAAAGAGATGGAAGTAACAGACGAAGTATTTGAATCAAAATATTCAAAAGTATTTGAAGAAGCAGAAAACAGATTACATACGATAAAAGCTGTAATGTTGGAGACATTGAAAAAATGAGTAGAATAGTTATTGCGTTAGGTGGAAACGCGTTAGGAAATTCTCCATCAGAACAATTAAAAATAGTAAAAAATACAGCTAAAAATATTATGGATATAGTTGCGATGGGTAATGAAGTAATAATTACTCATGGTAATGGACCTCAAGTAGGAATGATCTATAATGCTATGTCTACGTATGCTAAATTAAATAATGTTGAACCAATGCCTTTTGCTGAATGTGGAGCAATGAGCGAAGGTTATATTGGTTATCATTTACAACAAGCAATACAAAAAGAGATAGAAAAACGTAATATGCGTCGTAAATGTGTAACTGTTACTACTCAAGTAGTAGTTGATAAAAATGATAAAGCTTTTTCAAATCCAACTAAGCCAATTGGAGAATTTTTAACAAAAGCAGATGCTAAAAGATTAGCAAGTATTAATAAATGTACATATAAAGAGGATTCTGGTAGAGGATATCGTAGAGTAATAGCTTCTCCTAAGCCTCAAGATATTGTTGAGCTAAAAACTATTGAAAATTTATTGGCTGATAAAAATATTGTTATTGCCTGCGGTGGAGGAGGAGT
>JAFWGF010000036.1 GCA_017512495.1 Bacilli bacterium | reverse complement strand
TTAGCATGCTTTACTTGAGCTGTTCCATTGATATTTAAATCACTATTAATATAGGCATATCCTAGACTTAGACATACTACTAATAAAATCAAAATAATTTTTATATTATTCTTATCTATTCTCATACCTATTCTCCTAGAATAAGTATACTTTATATATGCATTTTTTTCAATTAAAAACATCTGAATATCAGATGTTTTATTAAGCTTCTTCTCCAACAGCATCAACTGTTCCAGAATCAGTATTACTATCTTGACTAAATTGTACTAAAACCTCTCGAGGTTTAGAATTACCTGTTGCTGGTCCAATAATACCATTTTCTTCTAATTGATCAATCATAGTTGCAGCTTTATTATAACCTATCTTGAATTTTCTTTGTAATAATGAAGCTGATGCTTTTTGAGTTTTAACAACAAAATCTACTATTTCATCATATAATTCATCACCACTAGAACCATTTCCAGCTACTTCTCCATTAGAATCTGCTGAATCTAATTTAGCTTCATCTAATTTCATTAATGAATCATCATAAGAAGCTTCTTGTTGTTCCTTAGTAAAGTTAATAATTCTTTCAATTTCATCATCAGTAATAAATGATCCTTGAATACGAATTGGTGAATTCATACCAATTGGTAAAAAGAACATATCTCCTTTTCCTAATAGCTTTTCAGCTCCAATTTGATCTAGAATAGTTCTTGAATCTATACCACTACCTACTGCGAATGCAATACGGGACGGAATATTTGCCTTAATCAAACCGGTAATAACTTCCGTGGATGGTCTTTGAGTAGCAACAATTAAGTGTATTCCTGCTGCTCTTGCTTTTTGAGTAATACGTAGAATTGAATCTTCTACTTCTTTAGCAGCTACCATCATTAAGTCAGATAACTCATCAATAATAATTACTACATATGGCATTTTTTCTATTGGTTCATTACTATGTTTTCTATTATATTTTTCTACATATTCATTATAACCTTCAATTTTTTTAGTACCAGTATTTGCGAACATGCGATATCTTTTTTCCATTTCATTAACCATCTTTTGTAATAATACAGCAGCCTGTTTAGGATCAGATACAACTGGACACATCAAATGAGGTACTCCATTATAACAAGATAATTCAACTACTTTTGGATCAATCATAGCTAGTTTTACTTCATCTGGTTTAGCCCTCATTAAAATAGAACAAATTATACCATTAACACATACTGACTTACCTGAACCAGTAGTACCAGCTATAAGTAAATGTGGCATCTTATTAATTTCACAAACACCTATTTCTCCCATAATTGATTTACCTAATGGTACCATCAACTTCTTATCTGGAGCTGCTTGCATTGTTCTACTAGCTAGTATTTCATAGAAACTTACTGGTAATGGTTTATCATTAGCAAATTCTACACCTACTGTACTTTTTCCAGGAATTGGTGCTTCTATACGCACATCCTTCTTTGATAAAGCTAAAGCTATTTCTCTACTTAATGTAGTTATTTTATTAACTCTTGTACCACTAGCAATTTCTAATTCATATTGAGCAACTGTAGGTCCAATATGAACTTCTACTACTTTAGCAATTACACCAAAACTCTTTAAAACGTTTTCTAATTTTTCAATATTTGCTTCAATCGCAGCATTATCAGTAGTATTATTTTTATTTTTAGGCTTATTAAGTATTTCTAATGATGGTAACTGATAACTTGGATTTACTACTATATTTGGAGTAACAGCTTCCTTTTCAGGTTTCATCTCACTATTTGGAGATGACAATTTCTTTAACTCTTCAATATTCTTTACAACTTGCTTTTCTGTTTCTTCCACTTCATTACCATTACTAATCTTAACTTTACTATGTTTTCCATCATATTCATCTTCTTCATCTTCATCATTTCTAGCATTTTCCATATCTTCAATTCTATTCTTAACAAAATCTACAATAGAAAATCCAGTAAATAAACAAATACCAATTACAATAAAGATTACTGTTACTATTTGCATTCCTAAGTATGAGAATAATTTAGAAAAAGCCATTGCGAAGACACATCCAATTAATCCTCCACCAACAGAAACAGAATCTCCAATATTACCAGTAGCCATTAAACTTTGAAAAGCCACATTTAATTGATTCATTGTTTCTTTAAATACAACTTGTACATTTCCATTATTTAATGAAATAAAGTTCCAATGCATTAATGTAAGAATACCTATTACAAACAAGTATACTCCAAACATTTTAGTCGAGAAAAATTCAGGCCATTCACCCTTTACAAGAGCATATACACCAATTATAAATAATACAGCTAGAGAAACCATATAAACAGAACCTGTTAAAAACAAACTAAAAGAAGCAATTATTCGACCAGCTGGTCCTAACTTACCAATACCAAAAACAGCTGCGATTATAAACAATACTGCATATAATCCAACAGACATTTCAAAACTTTGTTTTTTAGATCTTCTTCTCTTTCTCTTCGCCATAAAAACACGCCTACTTTCATAACTATATTATACAACATATTATTATACTTTTAAAACTTTTTAGTGACAACTTTACACAATAAAAAGAGCCTTAGGCTCTTGATACATACTTACCATCTGCAGTAGAAACAATAATTGTTTCTCCTTCTTCAATAAATAATGGTACTCTTACTAGTAAACCAGTTTCTACAGTAGCATCTTTTAAAGCATTTTGAGTAGTATTTCCTTTAACTGCTGGTTCAGTATGAGTTACTACTAATTCTACTTTATCTGGTAAAGCTACTCCTAGAATTTCACCTTCATAACTAGTAATATATACTTCTAAGTTTTCTTTTAAAAGCTTTGCTTGATCAGCAATCTTACTAGCGGGTATCTCTAATTGTTCATAACTTTCCATATTCATAAAATAATAAACATCATTCATATTATATAAATATTGCATTAATTGCTTTTCAATACGTGCAGTAGCTACTTTTACACCAGCATTAAATGTTTGTTCAATAATAGAACCAGTTCTTAAATTCTTTAACTTTGCTTTTACAATAGCTGCTCCTTTTCCAGGCTTTACGTGTTGAGTTTCCATTACTACATAAATGTTTCCTTCATATTCAATAGTAATACCGTTTTTTAAATCATTTGTACTAATCATTTTATCACTCCTAAATTAAAAAATAAGTTTTTGACTTATTTTATTTTTTCTCCTTATGTACAGTGTGTTTTCTACATCTAGAACAATATTTGTTCATTTCAAGACGTTCTGTTGTATTTCTTACATTTCTAGGTTCTCTATAATTTTCTTCTTTACATTCACTACATACTAGAGTTTTATATTGTCTATTTCCTACTTTAGCCATTTTCTTTCCCTCCTTACACGCCTACCGGTATTATACCAGACTTTTCTTTGTAAATCAACTAATATCCATACATTTCACTATATTTAGCAGTTATTTCTTTAGTAATACGATAAGTAACTAAAGAGGCATAATTACTACTTGAATTAGGATGTGATGAATCAGGTGATGTAACTAAAATACTCATTTTAGGATTATCATAAGGAGCATAACCTATAAATGAAGTAGTAATTGTTTCCGTATCTATTTTACCATCACCATTTGTATCAATAAAACTTTGTGATGTTCCTGTTTTACCAGCTGGTCTCATAGCTGGATTCATATAACCTACTCCATATCCTCCAGGAGAATTTATAACAGCTTTAAATCCTTCTTGAACACGAGCAAGATATTCTGGTTTAGTATCTATTCCATTAAGTACTTTCTTTTCAACTGTACTTTCTAATGCCCCAATATTATCATCACTACTAGATGAATGTACTTCTTTTAATAAATGAGGAGCCAATCTTTGTCCACCATTCGCAATCGTAGAAATATATTGAGATAATTGCATAGGAGTATATGTTTCATATTGTCCCATAACAAAATCCAATAAATTACCTGCAGCTTTATCTTTAGAACTATATCCACTACTTTCTACTGGTAAATCTATTCCTGTTTTTACACCCAATCCAAAAGAATGATACATATTACGATAAGTATCAAATGATGATTGTTTAAATATTAATGGCATATTATAGTAATACTCTTGTCCATTAACCCTAATAGCTGTTTTAAATTGATAAACGTTACTACTCTTAGCTAAAGCAGTTATATCATTAATAGTTCCTAAGTTATCTACAGAAGAACACTTAGCCTTTTCTATACCTGCTATTTTAACACATTCATCTCTAATATATTCTCCTATATGAATCGCACCTGTATTATATCCTACTAACATAGATGCACCTTTCACAACACTTCCTGGAGTAATTGGAGATATTACTAAACTAGTAGTATTATCAATTATATTTCCATTAACTAATCTCTTACCAGACATAGCTAATATTTCTCCAGTCATTGGATCTTGTATAATTACACTAGAATGATCATAAAAATTAGTATTAGGTTCTCTCTTAGTCTCAATAATTTTTTCACTTAATATTCTATCTACTTCTTTTTGTAAATTAATATCTATAGTTAAAACAATATCTTTACCCCTACTACCTTCTTTTAATAATTTAGTCTCATGAGAATTAACTATCTCATAAACATCCTTTTCTCCATGAAGATATTCTTCATATTGCTTTTCTATATAACTAATTCCTACTCGATCATTTAAATTATATCCCTTAGATAAGTAATAATCTTTCTCTTCTGCAGGAATACCTTGAGTACTACTAGATACTTTACCTAACATAGTTTTAAAAGTATCTCCATAAGGATAAACTCTCTCCCAATCAATCTTAGTATTAAAGCCTGTTAACTTTTCATTATTCTCAGAAACATAAGCATATTCAGCATCAGTAACATTACTCTTAATTATTTTTTCTTCATAAGTATATCCCTTATTCATTAAATAAAATAAATAAGCTAGTTTTTGTTCTTCATCAGAAAAAACCAAATTTTCTTCTTTTATTCTACTTATTTTTAACTCATCTAATTCATGTTGAGTCATCTTCATTTGTTTAACTTTTTCTTTTTCTTTCTCAGTAACTAACTTATCACAATCACTTCTATTCTTTACAAAATAATATTCTCTTTTAGCTCTATCAGTTAATTTACTATAATCTAAATCAATATGATTAATTAACTCATTAGCTACTCTAAGCATATCTAAATTACTTATACCTTTTTGTTTTCTATAAGTAATAGTCTTTAATGATTTATTATCTACTAATATATTATAATTACGGTCATAAATTCTTCCTCTAGGACTACTAGTACCATTAACAGTACTATATGTTAATACAGATAATTGATCATTATATTCTTTATTATTAATAATCATAACATTAAATACTTTTACTAAGACTACACCAAATAAAAATAAAGACACTACTAAAAATAGTGTAAATCTAGCACTAATTATTTTATCATAATTAATTTTCTTTCTTTTTTTACTCATGTAAGCCACCTATTACTAGTTTATCACATATTTTATAACTTAATTCATATATTTTTTTAGAGGTGATATTATTTATAAAGAATTAGTTAGAAAATATATTCATAATCTTACTAAAAATGATTTAGAAAAGTTTGCTTCTAAGAATAATATAGTTTATACAAAAGAAGAATTAGATATAGTTTATCTATTTATTATGAATAATTATGAAGATTTATTAAATGAAAACATCAAAGTATTTGAAACTATAAGACCTAAAATAAGTAATACTTTATATAAAAGATTATTAAATTTATATATAGATTATAAACAAAAGTACATATAAAAAGAACCTATTGGTTCTTTATCTCATTAATTAAATTTTTATTAAATTCTTTTTTCTTAATCATTTCTATTTCATATTTATATGGTGGATATTCTCTATCTACATATGGAGTTTCTAATATCTTAGGTATTTCTTTTAAACGTTCATTATAAATAATATTTATTAAAGTATCAAAACCTATATTACCAAAACCTATATTCTCGTGACGATCTTTATGAGAACCAATTATATTTTTAGAATCATTAATATGAATACATTTAATCTTATTAATACCTATTACATGATTAAATTCATCTAAAAAACTATCAAAGTCTTTTAAATCATATCCAGAATCATGCAAATGACAAGTATCTAAACATACTCCTAATTTCTTATTATTAACTCCTGTAATAATAGTATTTATCTCTTCTAAATTTCTACCTATTTCAGTACCTTTACCAGCCATAGTTTCAAGTAAAATAGTTACATCACTATCAGTACTTTCAAAGACTTTTTTTAAGCCTAAAATTATATTAGATATACCTTTATCTATACCAAGACCTACATGACTACCAGGATGAAGTACTAAGTATTTTATACCTAGTTTTTCTACTCTTTTTACTTCTTCTATTAAAAAACTACAAGAAAAATCAAACTTCTCTTCATTACATAAATTAATAATATAAGGAGCATGAACAATAACTTTAGATGAATCTATATTATTATCTTTCATCAATTCAAAAGCTTTTTTTGTTAAATCATCATCTATTACACTTCTAGCAGTATTCTGAGGAGCACCAGTATAAAACATAAAAGTATTAGAGCCATAACTCAATGCTTCTTTAACACTACCTAATAATTGTTCATTCTTAGTAAATCCTACATGACTACCAATATATAACATAATATCACCAATATTATTATAACAAAAAAAGAGCTTTATAAGCTCTTGTTTTTTATATTTAATATTAATGAATAATTATTACATGATTATTTCACATTGGTTAGCACTCGTCATAACAGTACTATCAACTTTAGTAGCGTCTTTTACTGGCTTTACAGCAAATTCAGATTTCTTTGTAGCAGCTTTATTCGCTGTATAGAAATCTTTTCTTCCTCCTCCTGTTGTAGTAGTAACATCTGATCTATCAAGTTCAGTGTCTGAAACTAAACCTTCTATTGCACCAGTGTTATCAGTATATGATCCGATTCCTCTTCCTACAGCATCAACCATACCAACAGAATATTTATATGCATTTCTGTCATCCTTTACTGTTTTTTGAACAACTACTACACCAACCACATCAGCATTACCCCAAGAAGATTTACCACCTTGTTCCATTAAATCAGTAGCAGTATTTCCTGTTGCAGTATTAAACATTATATAGTAATATCCAGTATCTAATGCTGAAATAAGCTTAGTCGAACCAGATTCATTTGGATCATCACATTTTACTTCATCAGCCGCAACTGAAGTTTTAACCGCATTAACGTATGATAGTGCAGTATCCATAAATGTATCACGACGTGAGTTTTCAATTGTTCTTGAAACTGCTGGGATTGCAACTAACATTAAGATACCCATGATTGTGATAACTGCAAGTAACTCAATCAATGTAAAACCTTTACTATTCATCTTTCTCATATTTTCAATTCACTCTCTCTTTCTACTTTATAAATTAATGTTAACATTATTTTTTTTTATTGACAATACTTTTTTAAAAAAATTAAATTTGTTTACATCTAATCTAAAACTCTTCCTGGATAATATTCTATAACACCTGCTGGACATTTGCTTTTTAGTGTTGGTGCCTCTGTTCTATTAAGTTGATTTTTACCTGATGTTGCATCAGCTGGTAAATCATAATTATCATCTATATCTTTAACATAATCCGTTCTATCCTCATTTAAGACATTACGATTTTCTAAATTTATTCCAATTCTTTTATCACCTTTTTCTTCTACTAAACGAATTAAATATTGAAATTCAGAAGAATCGCTACCAGTATCTTTTTTCTTGACAACTACAAATGAATCAAACTGTGAATATTTACCTCCATTAGGACCTGCAGTAATGTCTCCACTATCATTTAAATAATTAAGTGCAAATACAACACATTGATTAATTTGAGGTCTTTCACTCTTTTTCAACTGTGAAAACTTAATTTTTGCTGTATCAACCATTTTAGTTGCATCTGCTTTTAAAACATTAAATTTATTATTAGCTAATATACCTGAAATATTAGGAATAGCTATAGCCATCAATATTCCTAAAACAACTAACATTGCCAGTAATTCAACTAGCGTAAAACCTTTATTTTTCATATCATCTACCTCTAATATTATTATAGCATAGTTTTCTTGTTTACAACTACTTTATTACTTTTTTTAAATTTTTAATTTCCTCTAAACTATTATTTGTATAATTATTTTTATTAAATAAATTATCATATCTAAATAATATAAATCCTTTATAATTATTAATATTTCTAGCTAATATTACTTCTCTCATTAAGATATTATTATTATCAATCCACTCTCTGTTACCGCCTCTAGCAAACATATCTTCTTGACCAACTTTATATAAAGCTAAAGCTATTAGCATATCTTTATTCTTATTAATACTTTGCCATTCATTTAAAGCAGTAGTATAGCTCTTTGCTTCATTATTAAAACCATAATATATTTGAGGAATTATAAAATCAAGATATTCTTCACTATTTAACCATTCCTTAACATCAGCATAATTTTTTTCATAATTATTAGTAATATTACCATCTGGAGATATTCCAAATTTAATGTTTTTTGCTTTACATTCTTTATACACTTTTTTTACCATATTATTTACATTGTTAAAATGATATTCTTGTAAAGATATTCTTTTATGATTCTTTAAATATTCTTCATAATCATTTCTATCTACACTATCATCAGGATAAAAATAATCATCAAACAATAATCCATCTATATCATATTCTAATACTTCTTTTACTCCAGCTACTATTAAATCAGTTACTTCTTTCTTAGCTGGATTATAATAAATGCCTTTATTAATATATAAAGTATCAGTACCTATATATTTATAAGCTGGATTATCTTCTTTAATTAAATTAATATCACTAGTAGTTTTAACTCTATATGGATTTATCCAAGCATATAGTTTTATATTATTCTTATGAGACTCTTTTATAAAATAATCTAAAACATCATAAGACATCTTACTACTAGTAACATATTCACTATCAGGAAATATTTTAGAATTATATATAGCATCAGAACTTACTCTTACCTGCAAGACAATAGTATTTAAACTATAATCTTTAATATTTTTAATCATCTTTCTAATATTAATTTTACTTTCTTTTTCATTTAAATCTTTAATATATTCTGATAATTCTATATAACTAATAAATATTCCTCTAGTCTCTTCTTGTTTAACATTATTATTTATATTAAGAATTATTATTAATAATAAAATAATTAATAATAGTTTTTTCATCTTATCACCAATATTATTTTAATTATTAATAATTACGAAATATGTCATTTTATTTTATCTTTTTCAATTAAAAACAAATTATTATCTTTATAAAAACAATAAAATATATTATCTAAGTTAACTCTCTTATCAACCAATTCTTTATATAACCAATCTTCATCTTTGTTAAGAGCTTTTAATACTTTCTTATTAACTCTACTATCTACTATTAATGGTAAGGGATAATTATTTAAATCATCTTGATCATTCTTAAAAATTGATAATTTCCCACTAGTTTCTAGAATAGCATAATCTACTTCATCAATTGATTTGATAGAATTTATTCTTAACTGAGTTAATAAATCATCTAAGTTATATCTTTGCTTTTTCATTTCTTTAAAATTAACTATTCCTCTTTCAATAATCACTGATGGTTCTCCATCTAATACTTTACGAAGATAAGAATTATGTAATGATACTTTAGCAATTACTATTTGAATTATTACTAATACTATAATTGGTATTAAAGAAACAAAAATACTTTGCTTATAATTCTCTATTGATATCGCAACCATTTCTGCAATAAAAATAGATACTATAAAATCCATTATTGATAACTCTCCTATTTCTCTTTTACCCATTATTCGATAGAAAAATGATACTACTACATAAAAGAAAATACTTCTAAATAAAATTATTAAATATTTCATAGAGTCACCTATCTATATTATGAACTTATTCATATTTTTTTATTCTAAACATATCTTTTAATAGAGGTGATATTATTAAATATCTTAAATACTTATTATTAACTATTATTACAATTAGTTTAATACTAATTATCATTACTATTCTTAATTATTATAATTTAATTGATGATAATAGTTTTAAAATATTAAAATTATTAAATCTATTAATAGTTATATCTACTTATAGTTATTTGTTAGCTAATAATTATCAAAAAAAGAAATATTTGATTGGTATAAAGTTTTCTCTATTAATTATTATATTTTTATTTATACCTAGTTTAATTATTCATAGTTTTAAATTAAAGACTCTTATCTATTATTTTATTATTATAAGTATTTCTATTATTAGTAGTATTTTTAGCAAAAAGAAAAGAATATCATAAGATATTCTTTTAAACTACCATCTTTCTTTTTCTTTTATAAAAGATTATTCCAATTAATAATACGAAGAAAACTCCTATTATTATTAAAACACTCTTACTATCATTATCCTTTACTTCAATAACTTTTTCTTCCTCACTTATTAAATATAATGATTTGGAATCATAAGCACAACTATCATCTTTAGGGCAATTAACTTGACCCACTAAGTATAAGATATCATTAGAAAAATTAAAATCTTCTATTGAATGATATTCATCATAAATTTTTTTAATTTTATCTTTTATTTCTCCTTCAATACTTATTTTAACTACTTCTGTACTTTGATCTACATTATTAGAATAAAGTAATAAGTACTCTTTTATTTGTTTATCCTTTTTTATTGGTAAAAGAATCACTTTCTTATTTTTATCTAAAGGACTTTCTCCAATAGTTTCCCAATAATCTTCATTAAGAGAATTATAATTAATTAGATAATAACTTTCATCACCTTTATCCAATTTAACTTCTGAAGTAGCACCATAGACAATAAATCCATCAGTAGCTTCTGCTAAAGAATAAGAATCATATTTATTCAAATCAGTTATAACAGAATAATTTTCTCCTGTTATATCATATCTAAGTAATTCTATATTTTTATCATTACTACCATCTATTACTTCTTTAATTACAGCATACCCTACTATTTGATTATCTTTAGTTACTAATGATAAATCTAAAAAATTAATATTAGGAACTCCTTCATTAGGAAATTCTCTTAACCAAACAACATTTAAATCTTTATCTAATTTTATTAGATAACTAGTTCTATCATTATTACCTATTGCAATATAACCATCTATATTACTTTCTCCATCATAAGTAGTAATTAATTTATTAATTCTTATTTGTCCCCCAATACTTAGTTGCTTTTGACTAATCTCTTTTCCATCTAATGATAATTTAATAAAAATAGTTTCATTAGTACTTTCTTCATTAAAATCACTTGTCTCAATTACAGTTAATAAATAACCATCTATCTTACCTTCAGTATCATAACTATAATTTAAACAGTCTAAAAAATCTTCTTTTGTCTTTCCATAGGTGTATTTCCAAATTAGCTTATTATCAATGTATTTAGCTACTATTGCTTGATAGTCATTATACTCATTATCATCAACAGAAAGTTTTTCTTTTAAAACATATCCTCCAGTAATTAAACCATCTATCTTACCTTCAGTATCATAACCATTAATAATACTTGTAAATCTTTCTTCTTCATATTTATTCATTGATACTATAGTATCTTTGGCGTTTACGTTAAAACTATAAAATATAGTAATTAACATAATTAGTACAAAGCTAATTCTTTTCATAAGCAAAAACACCTCTGTAAACTTATTATAAAATAAAAAAAGACTAATTACTAGTCTTCTATTTCATTTTTAATCATTTCTATTTCTTTACGTGTTTGATATTTTTTATACCTATAATTCTTTGGTAATAAAGTTAATAATATTTCTCGAGATTTTAATTCTCTTTCATAGTATTCTCTAAACAGAGGTCCTTTTTTTATTAAGAATATTGGTCCAAAGAAATATTCTTTTTTAGTATATTTCTTTTTACCTTTTTTAAAGATAATTATCTGATAGATAAACTTTTTATCACGAACAAATTCTTCATTAGAAATATAAAATCCATTTTTAGTTAAATATCTTTTAACATCTTCTTGATAATTATTAGGACTTACAATCAATGTTTTAATTTTCTTTAATACTTTAGGATTATCTTTACAAATGCTTATAACATTTCTACCACCCATACCTGAAATAATTACAGTATCAATATCATTACTATAAGTATCTAATCCTGCTCCTAAGCGAATATCTATTTTTCCATCCAATTTCTCTCTCTTAATATTATTTTTAGCTTGCTCTAGAGGCCCTTCTGCTATATCACTAGCAATTGCTTTAATATTTTTATTTAATTTAACTAAATAAATATCAAGTAATGCATGATCACAACCAACGTCTAAGCAAACTGAATCAGCTTCAACCAAATCACCTATTTTTTTAAGTCTTGCATTAATCTTCATTAGTCTGTTAAGAAATCCTTTAATTTACGAGAACGAGATGGATGTCTCAATTTTCTTAAAGCTTTAGCTTCAATTTGACGAATTCTTTCACGTGTAACTCCAAAGATTTGTCCTACTTCTTCTAGAGTTCTACATTGACCATCATCTAAACCAAATCTAAGTCTTAAAACTTTTTCTTCTCTTTCAGTTAATGTAGCAAGTACTCCTCTTAATTCTTCTTTTAACATTTCAACAGTTGCGTATTCTTCAGGACCCATAGTTCTTTCATCTTTAATGAAATCTCCTAAGTGAGAATCATCTTCTTCTCCAATAGGTGTTTCTAAAGATACTGGATCTTGACTTATCTTATATACTTCACGAACCTTTTCAACAGTAATTCCTAATTTCTTAGCAATTTCTTCATCGGTAGGTTCTCTATTCAATTCTTGTGTTAATTGTCTTTGTACTCTTGCTAGTTTATTAATTGTTTCAACCATATGTACTGGTACACGAATAGTTCTAGCTTGATCAGCAATAGCTCTAGTAATTGCTTGTCTTATCCACCATGTTGCATAAGTAGAAAATTTATATCCTTTAGTTGGATCAAACTTATCAACAGCTTTCATTAATCCAATATTTCCTTCTTGAATTAAATCCAAAAACAACATTCCCCTTCCAACATATCTTTTAGCTATACTAACAACTAAACGAAGATTAGATTCAGCTAACATTCTTTTAGCTTCTTCATCACCTTGTTCAGCTCTAACAGCATATTCAAATTCTTCATCAGAAGTAAGTAAGTTAATACGACCAATTTCTTTTAAGTACATTCTAACAGGATCATTAATTTTAACATCTTTAGTTAAAGTTAAATTCTCAACTGCCATATCTTCAGTTATTTCTTCTCCAGTTGCATCATCAGTACCATCTTCAGATACAATATCAATATTAGCATCTACTAAAAAATTATATAATTCATCTAATGAATCACTATCAACTTCTAGACCTTTTAATTGTTCTGCTAATTGTTCATAAGTAACATAACCTTGTTTTTGACCTAGTTTTAATAATTTGTCTTTTCTTTCATCTAAAGTCTTTATTTCTTCAACCATACCTAATTATCTCCTAACTTAAGCTTTCTAATCTTTTCAGCTATCTTAGCTTGTTCTAAAGGATCTACTTCTTTCTTCATCAAACCTGTTAGTCTTTTTATTTCTTCTTTAGTAGCAAATTCTCTAGCTACATTGAAATACTCCATTAACTCTTCTCTACTAGTAGTCTCATTATATTCTTCAGCTAAAATACTATTAATTAGTAACATAATATCTTCTTTATCCTGTATTGAAGTATAAAAATCAGCTACATTGATTTCTCCATACTTCTTATAATAATAGCTTATTTCACTGCAGGTCTTTCTCATCACATTACTTGGAAAAATAAGTTTCCCTTCTTCTACCTCAGTAATAACCCAATCATTATTAAGCATAAAGTAAATAATCTGTTCAAAAGCTTTCGTATATTTATCCTTCTTAGTAGTTTCTTTTTTAGGAATAACTACTTCATCTTTTTTCTTTTCATCTTTAAGAAGGCTATTCATACGCATTTCCAATGTATTATAACTTATATCAAACTCTTTTGCAAGTCTTTTTAAGACAACTTCGCGTCTAATTGGATCATCTAATTTAGATGTTTCTTCAATAACTCTATTAATATAATTAGCTTTTCCTTCATCACTTCTGAAATCTACTTTATCACGTAGTCTTTTTAATTTAAAATCAGAGTAATTTATCGCATTCTTAATTAATCCTTCAAAGCGCTCTTTACCATGTTTTAATATAAAACTATCAGGATCATCATTATCAGGTAATTCTACTACTTTTACTTCTATGCCACTATTAAGTAATAATTCTCCATTAGCTAAAGCAGCATTAATTCCGGGATCATCACCATCTAAACATAAAACAATATTATTTGATAATCTCTTTATTAAATTAATTTGTTCCTTTGTAAGGGCTGTTCCCATTAAAGCAACTGTATTATTAATACCAATAGTACTAGCTCTAATAACATCCATGAATCCTTCCATTACAATAACAAATTTCTTTATTCGACATTCATCACGAGCTATATGATAATGATATAGCATTTCACCTTTTTTAAAGATATCTGTCTCTTTAGTATTTACATATTTATTACTACCATTATCTTTATAAATTCTTCCACTAAAACCAACTACTCTTCCTGCTACATCATATAATGGAAACATAATTCTATCATTATAAACATCATGAGTATCAGCAGTTAATCCTATTCTATTTAAAGTAGTAAGATCATAATCCTTACCTGTTAATAACTTAGTTAAATCATCCTTTTTATCCAATGATAATCCTATTTCAAATTCTTTAATTATATTTTCATCAATATTTCTTGTTAATAAGTACTTTTTAGCTTCTTTACCAACAGTACTATTTAAATTATTTTGATAATACTTCAAAGCTAACTTATAAGCATCATATAATTTATCATATTTAGTACTTTTCTTAGTAACTTTAACACTACCAGTATCTATTCCTACTTTATCACCTAAATATTTTAATGCTTCTTTAAAATCTATATGTTCATAATTCATTAAAAAAGTAAAAACATTACCAGTCGCATGACAAGAAAAACAAGTATATATTTGCTTTTCTCTTGATACACTCATAGATGGATTTGTATCATCATGAAAAGGGCATACTCCAAAAAAGTTCTTGCCCTTTGCGATTAATGGTATTCTTTCACCGATGATATCAACTATATCTACTTTACTACGTATTTCATTAGCTAAGTCATGATTCATTGATACCACCACCTTTACCTACCTATATATAATATCATATTTTTAGTTTTTTTTCTACTGTTTTTACACTTCTAAACATATTAATTTTAGTTTCAATAAATTTATTGAAAACAAGTTGTTTATCAAAAAAGCTCTCTTTATCATGATAAATTTCTATATAATCTTCATTTAAAGGATTCATAGTTGCTTCTAAATGAACTAATTCTTGTTGATAAGAAAAAACTAAAAAATCTATTAGTCTAGCTACTTCATTATAATTATTATCATCTATTATTTCCAATATTTTTTCTAAATGATTATTATAAGAAACTTTAAGTAACTGTATTTCACCTATACTATTAGAATGATCATCATCGTTTATTTCTCTTAATATAAACTTAATTATATCTTCTTTAGTATATTCAGGATGATCCCTATCATAAGCATCATATTCATCAATTATTTCTTCTAATGCATTCATATACATACCTTCTTGAATATTTATCTTAGACTAAATAAATTTATTAGTCAATAAAAGAAGTAACAATGTTACTTCTTAAATAATTTTCTTTGATCTACTTCTTCTCTTACTAATTTAATAAAATCTTTTTGACTTAAAGTAGTAGTTTCTTTATCTCCAAATAGACGATAACTAATTGTCTTATCATTCTTTTCATTATCTCCTAAGATAAGAGTATATGGAATCTTCTTAGTTTGAGATTCTCTTAAACGATATCCTAGTTTTTCATTACGATCATCTAAGAATACTCTAAAACCTTCCTCTTGTAACATTTCTGTCACTTCTCTAGCATAATCACCTTGGAATTCAGAGTTTACTGGCATTACAACCATTTGTTTAGGAGCTAACCATAATGGTAAGATTCCTTTAGTTTCTTCTAAGTAATAAGCTATTGTTCTATCAATAGAACCAAACACTGCCCTATGAAGAACTACTGGAGTTTTCTTAGAACCATCTTTATCTACATAAGTTAAATCAAACTTAGCTGGTAAACAGAAATCTATTTGACAAGTTGATAAAGCAAAGGAATTACCAACAGCTGGTTTAACAATAACATCTAATTTAGGTCCATAGAAAGCTGCTTCTCCAATCATTTCTTCATATGGTACACCATAGTCACTCATTATCTTTCTTAAAGCATCTTCTGCTTTATTCCACATTTCATCATCTTGATGGTATTTAACTTTATCTTCAGGATCTCTTAGGCTTAATTCAAATTTATAATCAGTAATACCTAATTCTTTATATACTTCTAGTATTAAATCTACAACCCCTTTGAATTCATCTCCTATTTGATCAGGAGTACAGAAAATATGTGAATCATTTTGACAGAATGTACGTACTCTTTCTACACCTTTTAAAGATCCACTAGTTTCATAACGACAATCTCTCGCAATCTCAGCTATTCTAAGTGGTAAATCACGATATGAATGTAAGTCATTATCATACATTACCATATGATGTGGACAGTTCATAGGACGTAATACATATTCTTCATCTTCTACCTGCATTATAGGAAACATTGCATCTTTATAATGTGCCAAATGTCCTGATGTTTTATATAATTCAACATTTCCTAAAGGTGGAGTTTGTACATGATGATATCCTCTTTTAATTTCTTTATCTCTAATATATTCTTCTAATTCATGCCATAGAATAAATCCATTAGGTAAATACATAGGTAACCCTCTACCTACTAAATCACTCATCATATAGATACCTAAATCTTTACCTATCTTACGATGATCTCTTTCTTTAGCCTCTTCTAAAGCTTGTAGATGTTTTTCTAAATCTTCTGGATTATCAAAACAAATTCCATAGATTCTTTGAAGCATTTTATTCTTCGCATCACCTTTCCAGTAAGCTCCGCTAACCTTTAACAATTTAAAGTTCTTTAATAACTTAGTAGATTCAACGTGTGGTCCACGACAAAGATCAGTAAAGTCTCCTTGAGTATACATAGAAATAACTACTTCATTTTCATCCATACGAGATATTAAATCTACTTTATATGGATCATCTTTAAATCTTTCTAAAGCTTCTTCTTTAGATATTTCTTCACGAACAATACGTTTATTATCTTTAGAACACTTTTTCATTTCTTTTTCGATTTTAGGCAAATCTTCTTCAGTAAGTACTTCGTCTCCTAAATCAATATCATAATAGAATCCCTCTTCGATTACAGGTCCTACCCAGAATTTAGCATTTGGATATAGATGCTTAATAGCTTGTGCAAGTAAGTGAGCACAAGAGTGATTCATTACACTTAATTTTTCATCTTCTTTTATATTTATCATTTTATCATTCCTCTCTTCTCTGCTTCTTCTCTAGTTAATTGTTTCCTAGCTAATTTTATTTTTTCTTCTACTATTAATAATCTTTCTTCATAATCTCTTATAACGTCATAATCTTTTTCTTC
>JAFWGF010000035.1 GCA_017512495.1 Bacilli bacterium | reverse complement strand
TGCTTTAGGTATTAGTAATGCTAAACAAGCATTAAATGCTCAAAAGAAGGTTTCTGAACTTACTAATGAGATGCTTAAGAAAAATAGTGAAACTTTAAAACAAGGTTCAATTGATATTGCTAAGGAAAGTGAAAGAGCTATTGTTGATTTAGAAACTCTTAAGAAAACGAATAGTGATTTGATTACGACTTTAGATGAGATTGTTAAGATTCATGCTGAGGGTAGAAAACAAAGGGAAGAAGCTGAAGTTGAACTTAATAAAATTGAGATTGAACTTAAAGATAAGTTAATGAATTTAAAAGAAGAAAATGCTTAAAATTATATTTGAAAGGATAAAGGAATGAAAAAAGTATGGAGTTTGTTGTTGGTTTGTGGACTAACGTTCTTATTAACAGGGTGTGTTAAATTTAATGCTAATATGGATATTAAAAAGGATAAATCAATGGATTTTTCAATAATTTATGCTTTTGATACTTCTGTATTTGGCGAGCAAGAAATGTTGAAGGATGAAGATAAGAAAAATCTTGAAAAACAAGGGTTTACTGTTAAAGATTATTCACAAAACACGATGAAAGGTTTTTCTATATCAAGGAATGTAAAAAATATTGATTTTATTAGTTCAGATAAAAGTACAAAATATGATTTATCTGGATTATTAGAAAATAAATCAAAAAACAATTATATTTTTGAAGTAAAAAAAGGACTTTTAAAAAACACTTATAAAGCAAAATTAGAATTTGATGCCTCAGATAGTGATTTGAATAATTCAACTGGTAGTGGTACTTTAAATGATTCTTTAGGTGAAACAGATGATGATAGTTTTGATATAGATGATGATGATGATTTTGATGTAGAGGATGATGATGCAACTATTGATGATGATACAGATTCTACTGTTGGTTCAAATTCTATGAATGATTTAGATTTATCTAAAATGAACGCTAATATGGATTTAAGTTTTAATGTTAAATTACCATATCCAGCAAAAAGTAGTAATGCGACTACAAAAAACAATGATGGTAAAGAGTTAGCTTGGAATCTTTCTTCTAATAATGGAGAAAATATAGAATTTGGATTTGAATTATATAATATGACTAATATATATATTGGTGTTGGAATAATTGTTCTATTAATAATTGCATTAGTTATTTTCATTATTAAAAAAGGAAAAAATAAAAAGGTAACAAATAATACTGATTTACCAAATGATTCTCAAAATATAAATGGTCAAGAGGTAAGTGATTTAAATGTTCAAACAGAAAATGTAAATAATGTAGCAAGTGTACCAACACAAGAAGTTGTTCAAGATAGTACTTTAAACTCGGCTGAATCAGTTCAAAATGAGAGTGCTAATCAACAAGTAATTTCAAATCCATCAGAACCAGTTCAAAATGAGATTATTAATCAGCAACCAACTTCAAATGTGCAAGAGCAAAGTACTCAATCATTAAATGATTTAAATCAAAATAATAATCAAATAAATAACTAAATAAAATAGAAAAATAGCCTTATTATTCTTTAAAAGATAGTAAGACTATTTTTTTTGGTTTTAAAATATAAAAAATACTTGACAAATATTGACATTTTTTTTTGCCTGTTGTATACTTAAAAGGTAAAGTAAGGGAGTATATTATATGTCTATCTTTACGAAATATTAAAAGTAAAGGAGGTGTAATGATGAAAGGAAATAAAAAGATTTTAACATTATCTGTATTAGTACTACTTCTTGCTGTATGCTTTACTACATATGCAATTTATAGATCAAGTGCTGATGGTGAAGGTTCTGTTAACGCAGCAAACTGGGCAGTTCAAATTAATGGTTCTGATATTGACTCAGCTGATTTTGATTTTGATGCAACAGATGTTACTTGGACAACTTTAACTGGTTATAATGACACTATTGCTCCAGGATCTGAAGGATATATTGACATTGCAGTAGATGCTGATGGATCTGAAGTTGATGTTATTCTTGCTGCAACACTTGACACTTCTAATTTACCAACAGGAATGACTGCTACAGTTCAAGGTGGTAATTCACAAACTATTGCTTATTCAGATACTGCGGGTGCTATGGAAACTACAGTTAGAATAAATATTGCTTGGGCTGGTGCTGAAAGCGATACTGAAACTAAAGATGGTACAGACTTAGGTGTTGAAGGAACTGAACTTTCATTACCAGTTACATTAACAGCTAAACAGTCATTGACTAATCATGCAACACCATAATAGTATGGAATGAAAAACAACAAAATAAGAATAATACTTGTATTATTCTTTCATTTAAAGCCTATAAGTTTATTATAGGTTTTAAAAGGAAGTGTAATTATGACAAAAAAAGAAAGAGAACAAAAGGAAAAAGTAAGAAAAATTATTGATAGAATAGTGGAAATAGCTTTAATAATAATTATTATTTTACTATTACTTCATAATTGTGAACTTTCTAAGAAAAATCAAAATACTTCAAATGGAAATGTCAATATTATTGACATTACTTGTGATGGAAAAAAATGTGGTTTTGGTGAAGATGTACCACTTGACTGTTTGGTAAATGAAAGTAGTAGTAAATGTATAGTTCCTAATTTTGTTGGTAAGTCAAAAGAAGATGTTTTAAATTGGCTTAGTACATTGGCAAATTTTATTGATATAGAGTTTAAGACTGCTACATCTAAAGAAAAAGATGGAACTGTATTAGATCAATCTATTCTTGGAATATCAGTAAAAGAACTTATAAATAGTAAAAATAAATTGGTGTTTACAATTTCAAATAATGGTTCACTTGTGGATTGTTTAGTTGATTCTAGTAATAGTAGATGTGTGTTACCAAATTTTGTTGGAAAGAAGAAAAATGATGTTAAGAGATGGCTTAATATGATTACTAATTATGTAAAGGTAAAATATGTTTATAAGGAATCTAATTCTAGACCTGGAACTATATTAAATCAATCTATAACAGGTGGTAGGAGTGTAAAAGATATAATTGATAGTGGAGAGACATTGGTAATTACTATTGCAACTAATAAAAAAACAAGACCATCAAGTCATTCAAATAGTAATAATAACAATAATAAAGGTGGCAATAATGATGGTACTGATGGTGGCTCTGATGAAGAGGAACAAGATGAAGGAGAAATAACTGGTGAATTTTATGTTAATGATTCAAATATTAGATGGTCTGATTCAACAAACCTTCGAATATTTGTTGATTCATTATATAATTTAGATGGTAAAATCGCTCCTGAAAGTTCTAATACGTATAAGTTTGTTGTTAATAATAAGACTGCATACAATTTGAAATATAGTATTAGTTTTATGGAAACAAATCCTTATAGTATGAATATGAAATATAAGCTTAAGAAGAATAATAGTTATGTTATAAGTGATTATGTATCTTATAATCAATTGAATTTGGCTAATCAAGTTTTAAATTCTAAGAAGAGTGATACTTTCTATTTGGAATGGAAATGGGTAAGTAGTGATAATGATAATCAAGCTGGAAAGGCTCAAGCTAATTATAAGTTAAAAATTAATGTTGAGGCTGAAAGTATAGATGGCTAAAATATTAAAAAAAATATTTGATGTTATATTTGTTTTGATGATTGTTCTTTTGTCTTTATATTTTGTTTTAAGATTTTTAGGAATGGCTGAAATATATAAAGTTCAAACTGGTTCAATGGAAGATGGTATACATGCTGGTGATTATATATTGATTTATAAGAAAGACAAATATAGCATCGGAGATGTTGTTACTTATGAAAAAGATGGTTATCACGTTACTCATAGAATTATAAAGAAAAATGGAGATAGGGTTATTACTAAAGGTGACGCTAATAATGTGGAAGATGATGAAATAAGTGTAAAAAGTATTGTTGGTGAAGTTGCTTATAATGGAGGAATATTAAATTTCTTAATAAATTATAAATATGCTTTAGCTAGTGCTTTGCTTGCTTTATATTTGTTTAGCTGTTATTTTGGAAGAAAAGAAGATGAAAAGAACTTAAAAGATAAGGAAGAAGATAAAACTTTGGATGATGATTTAGTTAAGGAAGAAGTTTTAAATGAAGAAGAATCTAAAATAGATGATTCTGAAGAAAAAAATTCAGAGGAAGAAGAATCTAAAATAGATGATTCTGAAGAAAAAGACTTAGAAGAAGTTAAAACAGAAGAAGATGAAAAAGTATTAAAAGATGAAGAACCAAAATTAGATAATTCTAAAAAAGAAGAAGATTTATCAAAAGATAAAATAGATAAAAAAACAAAAGGTAGTGCTAAAAAAAAGGTTAATAAGACTAAATCAAGTGGTAAACTTCAGACAAATAAAAGTACTACAAAGAAGAAAACTACAAAAAAGAGTAGCACAGGAAAAAAGAAAATTCAAAGTAAGAAGTAAGTGAAAGGGAGTGGTGGCATGAGAAAGAAAATAATAGTTATATTATTATTACCAGTTTTAATATTGGTAACTTTTTGTGCCATGAAAACTTTTGGTTTACTTAGAAGTAGTGGTAGTGCGACGGGTTCGCTTATTACTGCTGAGTGGAGTGTATCTAGAAATCAAAGTGAGAGTACAGATTCAATAGAAGTTATACCAGAGATGTCTACTGATACTTATACTTTAACTGTAACAAGTAGTTCTGAGGTTGATGTTACTTATGCAGTTATTATTAATAATTTACCAACTGGTGTTGTGGTGAAATTTGGTGATGAAGCTAATTACCGAACTCCAACAAATGGTACTGTTCGGATAGATAATGCTGGTACTATTAATTATAATGATGCAGTTAAAACGAAAACGCATACTATTACTTTTAGAGCGACATCTTCAGCTCAGACTGTATCAGATAGAGAAATAGATATTGATGTTTTATTTAAACAAACGTTATAGAATATAAAACAAAAAGAAAGAGAGGCGAGAAAAGATGAAGAAACATATTAAAATCATTGTGCTAATGTTATCACTATTTCTTTTCTGCGCTCTCATTCAAGGGTCATATTCTATTTATAGAGAATTAAAAGGAGATACAATTGATTTAAGTGTTTTAGATCCAAGTGCTAATTATGTTGTAACATTTGATCCTAATTTAGGAACTCTTGATAATCCTATTGATGCTACTAGAACAAAAACTTATAATCAAGCTGTTGGAACGCTTCCTACGGCTACAAGAACAGGCTATAATTTTATAGGTTGGTATACAGACCCAGATCCTGATGAAGGTACTAAAATACATCCTGATACTTTAGTTACAGGAACTATTACTTACTATGCTCATTGGGCAAAAATTGTATGTAAAAAAGCTCAGGCCGGAACACTTCATACAGAAACTTGTGTGTCATCTGGTTCGTGTTGGTCACATGGTTATAGTTCTAATCCGACAATAACGTATGGTACTATTCCGGATAATGATAGTCCTAAAAAAGGCGACGCTTATGATTGTGATGTAAATGATGATGGAACTTATGATGCCCAGACTGAAAGATTTTATTATATTAGAGGAGAAGTTGATACTTCAGGGGATGAACCTGTTGAAAGTGGTTATTTAGTTCATTTTACAAGTTTTGATGCGCAGGGACAGATGGATTCATCTAAGACTAGAGGTAGTTATGTTTATGATACAGCTTTAACTTATCTTCCAAGTGCAACAACTTGGGGTTGGGATAATCCAAATCTTCTAAGTATGAATGGAAATGTTACAAGGTTTATAACTCGTGAAGATTTAGCTGAAGCTTGTGGTGATGAAGAAGGTGGATCTAGCTTTACTACGTGTCAATTTTTCCTAGAACATAGTAGATTTCAATCTAAAGATTTAGGTAGAGCGGGAATATGGCTAGAAAAAGAAAATAATACGCTTTATAGAATTCATACGGAAACTTTAGTAGCTCATCAGGCACCTGATGCTGAAAGTGTTAACTCGGCAAGACCAGTTATTGGTGTTAATTCTAATGCTATTGAAGGTTATAGAGAAAGAGAAATGTACACTGTAACCTTTAATTCACAGGGTGGAATTCCTAGTACGGTAGAATATTATAGATATGATGGACAAAAAGTAGGGGCTTTACCAACTGAACCTACAAAAACTAATTTTACTTTTGATGGTTGGTATACTGATAATGTAAATTATACAACGGAGGTTACTACAAATACTGTTGTTACGGGTGCTGATGTTTATTATGCTAAATGGCTTCCTAATTTAACGGTTAATTTTAATGCTAATGCTACAGGAGCTACGGTAAGTCCATCTAGTAAAACAGTAGCGCAAGGTAGAGCTATTGGATCAATGCCAATTCCTGTTTATGAACATCATGAATTTTTAGGCTGGTTTACAGATCCTACTGATGGAACTGAAGTTACTTCAAGTACGATTATTAATGCTGGAACTATTTTGTATGCTCACTGGGAAAGTGAAGCCGAAACTTTGCAATATGTATTTCATATACCTGGTGAATGTAGTTTTACTTCTTCAGGGTTAGCTAATGGAACTAATGGTAACTGTATAAGTACAGTAAATCCAACTGGCCAGACGATTGATTATACTGAAAGCTCATTAAGTTCTAAAAAATATATAGATACAGGGGTTGCTTTATATAATTCTACTAATCATGATAGAGACTATGAAATAGGATTTGATATTATTTCTTATGTCTCTGGTAGTAATGTTTCTAGGGCAACGCTTATGAATACTAAGGCTGAGATTAATAATAGTACTCTTAAGTATCCTGGTCTCGTATTTAGAAAAGATGAAAATACGACTAATTTTCTTCTTCAATCTAGGGAAACTCTTAGTGCAAATGCTTCTGCGACTTTTGCCTCAGGTGATGTAACAAGTGTTAAGATATATCGAACTGGTGATGACATATCTTATAGTATAAATGGCGGTGTTAAAACCTCAGTAAATGATTTAACACAATATAATCCAGTATTTGATCTTAATGTATGGTTTGGTGCGGCACCAAGTAATGCAGCGGCAACTGCTGCTCAAAGATATTTTGTTGGTACACTAGGCAATATGTATATTAAAATAATGCCTGATGTTGCTGATTTAGCTACGGTAACATTTGATCCAAATTATGAGGGAGCACAAACATTTGATAAACCTGTTATCAAAGGAAATGCTGTTGGTGAGTTAACAACTCCAACTAGACCTGGTTACACGTTTGCCGGATGGTTTACAGATCCGAATCCTAATAGTGGTACACAAATAAGTACAAGTACGATTATTAATGATGATATTACTTATTATGCTCATTGGATAGAAAATGTAACAATAACGCTTATTCCAGGAGAAAATGCTACTGTTACTCCAAATACAGTTACGCTTGCTTCAGGAAGTGCAGTAGGAGATTTACTTCCAACTCCAGAAAAAGCAGGTTCTACATTCCTTGGTTGGTATGAAGAGTCTACATTTGATACACTAGTTACGTCTTCAACAACTGTTTCAAGTAATGTTTCATTCTACGCTAAGTGGGTAGATAATATAACAGTTACATTTAATGCTGATGGTGGAACTGTAAGTCCAGTTTCAAAGACATTTGCACCAGGAACTGCGATTGGTGAACTTCCAACACCAGAAAAGACGGGTTATACATTTAAAGGTTGGTATACCGATAATACATGGGCTACTGAAGTAACATCCTCAACAACATTTAATACGACAACAACAATTATTGCTAAGTGGGTAGAAAACGTAACAGTTACATTTAATGCTGATGGTGGAACGGCTTCATTTAATTCGAAAGATGTTGAACCTGGTACGGCTGTTGGTGAGCTTCCAACGGCAACGAAAGAAAACTCTATATTTGATGGATGGTATGATGAAAACGATACATCTTATACGACTCAGATAACAACATCGACAATAGTAAATACTGATGTAACTTATAAAGCTAAGTGGATAGTCGCAAATTATGTTGCCGAAGTAAATGGTACATATTATGAAACATTAGCTGCAGCTATGGCTACTAATGTTGTTCCGACAACAGGCGTTAAAACAACGGTAACTTTATTGAAAGATGTTACTACAGATTCAACTATAACAATTGAAAATGGTCAAAATATTGAACTTGATTTAGGTAGTTATACAATTACTAATGATACAACTAAAATGTTTATTAATAATGGAACACTTCATATAAAAAATGGTACAATTGTTGGCAATGGAACTGAACAAGCTAAAGCATTTATGATAACTAATAACAGTGGTGCAAATTTAAATATATCTGGCGGAACATTAAGGGCGACTGGAACTAATGTTATTGTAAACACTGGTACAGTAAATATTACTGGTGGTAAGCTTGAATCATCTGCTCAGTCAGCAATAATTAACAATAACAGTGGTGGTATACTTAATGTTTCAGCTGGTGAGTTTGATGCAACTGGTACTACTAAAGGACAAGCAATATATAATGATGGTGGTACGACTACTATTAGTGGAACAGCTTCACTAAAAAATGTTTCACAAACTGGAACGCAGTATGGTAGAGCGTGTGTTCATAATAATGCGGGAACTGTTAATATATCAGGCGGAACTATTATAAGTAGTAGGAATGCCGGAGTTAAGAATAATGGTACAATGACTATTGGTACTGATGATGGAACAATTGATATTACTTCTCCTGTTATTCAAGGTCATAATTATGGTTTGGAAACTGTTTCTGGTAAGTCAGTTACAATACATGATGGCGTATTTAAAGGTGGAGCTGGTACTACTCCGGCAACGGCTATAAAGGATGAGGCTGTTACTTCTCATGGCACCGCAACCATAACTCATGATACAGAGACAATTTCTGGTGTTACATATGATGTTGCTTATTTAGAAGATCAAACTGTTAGTTATACAGTTACATTTAATCCAAATGGTGGAACTATAAAAGCAGGAGATCCTAATACTAAGACATATACAGAAGTTGGAACAGTGGGCGAGATGCCTTCAGCTTCTAAAACTGACACGGCTTTCTTAGGTTGGTTTACATCATCTACTGGTGGCGAGCGAGTTTTAACATCAACAGTAGTTGATGATGATATAACTTATTATGCGCATTATACAAGTCAGACTAAGGTATGTAGAGCAGCTACTACTTTACATTCATCTTCTGGAACTGATTTTGGTCAAATTCCATCTGGCGATTCATTAAGTGCGGGAGATGCATTTGACTGTGATGTTAATGGTGATGGAACTTATGATGCGACTAATGAAAGATTCTATTATTTAACTGATACTAGTAATGGTAATGCAGTGTTTATATTTGCTAATAATACTTCACAAGTAGGTGGTAATGCTTCTGCTGTGTGTGGGGCGGATGCTGTTGCTTATGGTAGTGATGGACCTACTACAGCTATAGGAGAGCTTCCAACAACTACTCAGTGGAAAAATGTAAATATTTATACAGAACCAAGAAATATTACTAATGGATCAGCAACTTTGGCAAGTAATTTTACTTATACGGAAAAGGCTGCAAGGTTTGCCACTTTAGATGAAATAAAAGCAGCTACAAGTTCTAGCATTAATGGAACGGCAAATGAACTTGCTAGTTACACATTCTTACTTGAAAATGGAAAAGCTTATGACAGCACTTGTAGATCTAATTATTGGCTTGAAACTCCAGTTTCTGCTACTAATGTATATAGAGTTGATGCATCATCAAGTAAGAAACTTGGTAATGCGGCTATTTCTACTGGTAACTCTGGTGTAAGACCGGTTATAGAAGTTCCTTATGGATCAATCGATGGAATAATGAATATTGTTGAATTTGATACTATGTCAACAGCAATGAGAACATATTTTGATAATATTAGTACATGGGCTGCTGGTCAAAGTGATTCAAATCATTCATCATTTGATACAGCAATGACTAATAATTTAAATACTAATAAATGTGTATACTTTGAAAATGATAATAGGGACACTGAAGTTAATACTAGTGGTGGATATACTAATTACTGTGACCAACCAAAACAATATGATACTGGTGTTACAGGTAATATTAATGTTTATACGTATAATGTTTCTACTAAAACAAGAGGACCACTTGCTACATATGTAACTGCTAATAATGGAAAACTTTATAATATGATTCCAAATCAAGTATATTATTGGGAATCTGCAACTGATTCTTCTAAAAACGGTTATGTTAAACCATTAGGTGAAAGAAGAATTATATCAATCGATAATACAGCTCCTAATAGTACAAAATATAAAATGAGAAATGTTCGTGATTTAGGAGGAATTAAGGTTGATACTAATGGTGATGGCACGATAGATGGAACAATTAAGTATGGTAAATTATTTAGAAGTGAAAAAATTTGGGGTGGAAATGGTAGTACAGTACAATATCTTAATAAATTAGGTATTTATAATGAAATGGATTTACGTGCTGATAGTGAGGTAGCAACCTCTACTGAAGATAGTCTTCATAAGATTACGAGTAATCCTAGCAATTCAAGCAATAAGGTATTTGAAATTATCCACTATGGAATTGATTATACTAATAATTATGCTAATTATAAATTATCAAGAGATGCGGCTGCTAGAGTTATGTATGAATTTGTTAAAGCCCATAATGCTGGTGATGACGATTATTCATTATTATTCCACTGCCGAATTGGTGCTGATAGAACAGGTACGCTGGCTTATATTCTTGAAGGATTGTTAGGGGCACCTACTGAGGAAAGATATCGTGATTATGAATTGACAGTATTCTTTGGACTAAGAGAAAGAACAAGATATTATTTCAATAAAGGAAGTAACGAAGTTAAATTCCAATACTTGAAGGGTGCTATCCGTAATGCTGGTGATGGTGTTAACGAGGATGTTATGACATGGTTCTTAAAAGATGGAAATACTACAACAGTTACGGATGAAGATACATTACAAACTGTTACTGTTAATTTACCAACATTAATTAGTGATTTTAGAAGTATAATGATTGATAGTTATTAATAAAATTATCATAAAAAAGAAGGTGAGAAGCACTAAAAATGGTGCTTCTTATTTGATAAATTACATTGATTAGTTTAATAAAATGTGATATTATTTTAAGTAGGTGATAGTAATTATGGAAAGTAAAAAAAAGGTTGGAAATAAGAAAAGTACAGGTGTTAGAAGGACTACAAAGAGTAGTGTAGCTCCAAAAAGGACTGTAAAAAAGAAAGTTGCTGTAAAGGGACCTACAACTGTAAAGAAAACTGTAAAAAAGAAAGAGAGTGTAAAGGTTCCTTCTAAGTCTGTGCGTAATGTTAGAAATCAGGCTGCTGTTAAAACAAAAAGGACTATAAATGTTAAAAGAATTATAATTTTATTAATAGTAATTATTTTGATTATTTTTGCTTTGATAAAAATTGTTAGTAAACCTGATAAGAAAGTGACTGATAAACTTGTTTATAATAAAAATGAAAGTTTTATAAAGTCGCAAAAAATAGATGGAATTGTTTTTAAAAATATTAATTGTTCATATGATGGAAAAAATTCTTTAATAAGTTATACTATTGTTAATGAAACAAAAAAGAAAATTAATTTAAGTAATTATGATGTATTTGTAAAGGATAAAAAGAAAGTTATTATTACAAAAATAGTGGCTAATGTACAACAAGAATTAGAACCTAAGAAGGGTGTTGATATGGCTAATAGTGTTGTAGGTGTTGATTTAACTGATGCTTATTATTTAGAATTAAAATTAAAGATTGATGATGTTAAAGATAAAAAAAGTTAATTTTTCATAAAAAAAGCTTGACAAACATAGGATTTAATTGTAAAATCATATTCGTAAAAAAGGAAAGAAGAAGTGTCCACTTCTCACCCGATTTATTTAGTAAATGGGTTAATGCCGATAAAGTTAAAGACTATTATGACGCATAGAGTGGATACT
>JAFWGF010000034.1 GCA_017512495.1 Bacilli bacterium | reverse complement strand
CCAATAACAGCATCTCCACCAATATAGATAAATGAATCTCCATCTAGAGTACCATCACCATTTCCACCGGCAGTACCATTAGATCCACCAAAGACAGAATAATCTATTTGTCCGCCAGTAACACTAATAATACGGTTTCCATAGGTTGTACTAAGGGCCGCTCCACCAAAGATAAAGTCAGTATTTCCACCTTTGATATTTATATAAATAATATTATTAGCTTTTACAGAATTACTAACTAACGGTCCACCATTGATATTAAAGATGTCTCCACCTTCAACAATCAACTCTACAGGTGAATAAATAGTACCACCAGTTAGTCCACCGACATAAACTCCTGAAGCAGCTTCTGTAGTAGCCTCACCAAATTTTCCGCTTTTAATGATTGTAGTCATATATTTCGGTTTGTCAGTTCCGGCTCTAATTGTTCCACCATAAGTTGTAGTTGCATTATAATATACCCCTAATTTATTGTTAGTATTAGTTATTCTATCAAAATCAGATCCATAAATAGCAGTAGCATCTACATAATATGTTCCACTAGCACTTGTTGTTGTTATACTACTTATTGAATTGTAATAACCAGATTCAACAATAAAAGTATATTTAGAAGGAGTTCCTGCACTACCAGTACCACTATTTTTTCCTCCAACAACACCTCTAGCATTATCATAATATCCATCACTATACGTTGGATTATACCATGATCCTCCACTTTGATAACTACCTTCACTAATTGGTATTCCTCTTCCAATTTTTAAGTTATGATAGTTGCCATAAATATAATTATAATTTGAATTTGCTGCTCCAGATGTAGCTGGTTCTATTTGACCAGTATATAAACTTACATATTCTATTCTAAGATCAGCACCAGCATTTATAGATCTTTCACTTAAATCTACATCATAAGTACTTCGATTAGTATGATTATGAATACCTGTAACTGTTACTGGAACACTATTATTAAAGCCATTAATATCACTAGTTAGATAAGCAATATTAGTATCTCTTGTAGTTAAATAATAATAATCATAATTAGTTGAAGAAAATACATTTGAAGCATCATACTGTAATAATTCATAATAGTTATTACATGTATTTCCAGTACAACTTCCACTAGTTTGAATTACTCCTGAGTCATTATAGTAACCAACTAAAGATCCTGCAGGCACTCCTTTTTTAAAATAACCTGCTAAAACCTCTCCATCGTTTAAGAAAGAATTCATTTGATAACCTGTTGGAGTTAAAGTGTAACTCTGCATATTACCATTAAGCAATTGATAATAAGTAGTTCCTGCAACTAGATCTGACTCTGGAACAACCAAATAATAGTAACATGTTCTAGGTGTCCAACGGTCAATACGAGTACAACGTTGTCCATTTAAACTAGCACCTGTATTAGAAACTGCTCCATTTGGATAATAAGTTCCTTGATTACTAGTACCACTACTCATACTATTATAAGAATATAGAGTAGGTAAATTACCATATATTGGTGTTCTTGTAGCAATTGGATTCATTCCAACACTTTTTAAACCAGTAGTAGATAAGTTATTGTTGCTTACACTAGCTACAATAGCAGTAGCCTCTGTCCATGTAGCATACATAGTAATACTTGTTGCGGCAGTTGGATCAGCTGGCGCTGGTATTTTAACATATCTTGTATAATCATCAGTATCTAAACTGACAACAGCACCAGCATAATCAGTAATCCATCCATTAAAAGCTAAATCTGTTGGTCTATCAGCATAAGGATTATCAATTAATGGGATAGTAACATAACCATCTTTGATTGGGTAATACTTATAATAAACAAAATCTGATATTTGTTCAGTTGTTGATACATAACCAACTGTACTAGATCTATCAATCATACTACCTTTATAGGCAATATATATTTTAGCTAAATTAGTATCACTATATAAATTATAACTATTACCAGTAGGAGCTGTAGTTACAGTTCCTCCCCCTGTATAATTAAGTCCCATATAGTAATTATAATCACTAGTTAAATCATTAATATATGCTGTTTTTGCAGCTGTATCTATCCCAGTATCATGAATACTTATAGCAGCACTTCTCAAACCTTTAGTTCCACCCATAGCTTGTGTAGGTGTTCCTGTTTCTTGTTTTTCTTCTGGAATAGTACTTAGTTTTAAATAGTCCTCTACCAATTCCCATTTGTAATCATTTAATTCTTTATTAAATGCAACTAGAATGCTTTCCAAGCTTTTTTCTTCTTCACCTAAATAGTATTTATTATCTTTAAATTCATAAACATTTTCAATTTTTGTTTCTTCTTTATGTTCTTCTTTTTGTAATTCTAATTCGCTTTTTATATCATAAACAACATTATTTATATCTGAACTAGTCATATTAGTTAATTTAGAAATATAATCGTTCGAAGAAGCATTAATACTTCCATATACTACAATATTTCTTATCTCATAATTAGTACCTATTTCACCAATAATTGTTCCAACATTACTTTCTTCTGCTAATTCAGCTTCTGTTAAATCAATTTCAATACCTTTAAGAGAAATATTAGTAATACTATTCTTAGTTTCTGTTTCATTATTTACTTTACCTGCTAAAGCCCCAAGATAAGTTACTCCAGCACCTTTTACAGTAATTTTCATTCCGTCAATATTTAAATTACTAATTTTAGCATTATCAATATTACCAAATAACCCATAATAATTATCTTTTTCTGAATCATTTTCTCCAGTAATAGATACATTTTTAATAACATGTCCTTTTCCATCAAGGGTTCCACTAAATGTTGTATCTAAAGCAATTGGTCCTAAATCATGACTTCCTAAATTAATATCAGCAGTTAATTCATAATACAAGCCCTTATAACCTTCTGCTTGTTCGCTATCTAAAACATTCTTTAAATATGCTAATTCCTCACCATTTCTAATTAAATATGGGTTATCTTTAGTTCCGTTTCCACCAGAAAAACTGGTAGCAACAGTACTACCATCCCAAATCACATCTGTTTGTTCTCCTAATACGGATTTATTTGTGTAAATGAAAAAGAAGGCTACACTGAAAACCGCAAGAAAAACAATTGTTAACGCTATTGTTAAAAATCTCTTTTTCAAGTGTACCTCCTTATAAACTAATAATTACTTATATCTACTAGTTTTTTCTCTCTATTCAAGTCTAAATTATCATTTTTATTATATTTTTTAGACACCCTTTCCATGAAGTTAATTAAAGCTTTTAATCTCTTCTTATCATATTTTTCTTTAACTACTACAAATGAATTGTTTTTATCTACTAAAACCTTATATTTCAATATCTTAAATACTCCATCAAAGAAATGAGCATCATTATATAATATTGCGATAAATAGTATTTTTAAGAAGACATAAATTGGTAAATCATAAATTTTATTTCTTAGTTCCTTATATAAACCAACTTTATCAATATCATAATCAAAGTATTCTTTAAATGGCACATCATTAATAGCTTTATCTAATAAGTCATATCTACCACTTTGAATATATAGGCATAATTTATAAATATAAATATATTTCTTTTGCCATTCTTTAGTTAAATGTGTAGTTTCTAATGCTCCGTTATTTACTTTTAATACAACATCTACAATATTATATATTTCTTCTTCTTTTAATTCTTGGTCATTTGGAGTCTTATAAATATCATCATTTTCTAAATCTAACACTTCAACTTCAGGAGTATCATCTAGTACTTCAACACTATCTGATGCATCTTGTTCTTTTTGAAGTAACTTTTTCAAATCCTTTAACTCATTCATTGGAATTGTAATTGTTAAACCTGAATGTTCATCAAAGTTATTTCTATCTTGTGGACTACAGAAAATATCCTGTGGTAAAACATTTTTATGTTCACGAACTATTTCTTTATCTTCTATTTTAAATAGCTTTTTAAATACTCCATCGAAGTTTAACAGTGCTAAAACTATTAGAATAATAAATACCAAAACAACGAATTCCAATAAGAATTTAGGAGATAATACAAAAGTTATCTTTCCAATAATATCTTTCTTAGTGATAGCCTTATCATAAGTATCATTCATATCACCTTTAGTTATATACTTATTACCGTTCTTTTGTACTAATCTGTGTGTTACGATTGATTTATCACTTTTATAAGCTATGATATCATCAACATGAACATCTTTAGTTATATCTACTATGACAATATCATTTACTTCTATTTCACCAGACATTGATCCACTAACCACAACAAAATATGTATATCCGAAGATATTAACATAATCCTTATGTAAGATATCTAAACATACGAATACATAACAGCATAATCCTACTAAAAAGATTAGGAAACTATAAAAAATGTATTTTAAGATTGCTTTTATCTTCTTCATAAACACGACTCCATTTTATTCTTATTTAATTATAACATACATACATAAAAAAAGGAAACTATTGTTTCCTATTTTTTATATTAAATTTTCTTCTATATTAAATGGCTTTATTTTATTAAAATCACAAATAAATTTAATATTTTCCATAGATAGTGGATTATTCTCAATACATTGAATTAAACAAATTACTGAAACATCACTTAATAAGCTATCTATTACTTCTTTATCAATCTTTTCTTTAGTAATATTAATACCTAAAAGATGATATTTTTTATTAATTGCTTCAGCTATATCAAGATTATTAAAAACAAATATACCATCTAGGAAACTAGCATTTGGATCATATACAAAATCAATATAATCCTTAACTTCTTTCTCTAAATCAAATTCTGGATTTTCCTTATTTATTTCAGTTAAAGCTCTTACTAAATAAGAGAATGAAGATAAAGCTACCATAAGCATTTCATGAACATTTGCACCTTCTTTTAAATGCTTATCTAAGTCCATAGATATTTTAGCTTCATCATAAGCATTAAAATCAGTAATTGTCTTATCAAACAATTCATTCATTTTAACTTTTGCTAAGTTTTGTTTATCAACACTTTCTTTAGCAAATAAGCCTATTCCACAACTTTTTAAGTACTCTTTGTTTAATTTTTCTCTTTCTTTATTATCTTTATCTAATTCTTTCTCTACATTACCAAAAGAACCTTTAACATTAGCTCTATCATTGTATTTAGCTATTAAATCAGTAATTATATATTCGTATTTATAATATTTCTTCAAAATGTTCAAAGTATTATATAAATCCATAATATTTTCATTAAATTTTAATTTAGCTTCTACTGATAAATCTTGATAAGTTCCTTCAACGACAAAGGAATCATATACTTTAGTTCTAACTGCTGAATCTTTTAAATAATCTGTTATACTGTGAGTTCCTTGTAAGAAGTCATTTAAAATATTATATTCATCACATTGCATGTCTTCTTCCAACGATTTTCTAGTTAATTTATATACTTCTTCAACATTGTTTAAATCAACATCATTTTCTTTAAGCAATTCTACTTCTCTAACTTTAGTATAAGCATCTATATTTTTCTCATACTTCTTTAGTATAGAAAGTAAGCTTTGTCTTATTTCTAATACTAATTTAGGACATTCCCAATATACTTTTTCAAACTTTTCTTTTCTATTAGCTTCCTCTGTAGTGCTAAAATAAGTATCAAAATAATCTTTAGTATGCATTGTATATGAAAAATCATTTTCAGTTAAGACAACACTCATTTTATTAAATATAGCTACATACTTATCTAAAATATCATTTAATTCTGTTAAAGATGTATCTTCTTTAATAGCATAAATCAAATTATAGAATCCTAGTTTAAAGTTATTACTAATATATGGGTTTTTATAAATTAGTAAACTTTGTAATTCATCTAGTTTTTCTTTTCTTTCTTTATAACTCTCATTTTTGTTTAAAGGTAGCAAGACATTGCATCTATTTTCTAACTCAAGAAGTACCATTCTTTTATTAGATTCATATAAATCTATTTTATCTTTAATATATGCATTTCTTCCTTCTACAGCTTCTTTATGAAACTTCTTTTTTAATGCTTTTGTACCACTTTTTCTTTCCAATTCAAAATTATCAATATAATCATTTATTGAGGCTATTTCTAATACTAAATCACTTTCATCTACTTTACTCATTATCTTCTTCCCCGTTTTCTTCTTTTTCTTCTTCATCAGATTCTTCATCTGATTCTATTTGAGAATTTTCTTCTTCATCAGATTCTTCATCTGATTCTATTTGAGAATTTTCTTCTTCTGAGCTTTCTTCTTCAGTTGTTTCCTCTTCATTTTTTGATTCAGCAGATTTTTCTTCCTCAGGTGCTTTTTCCTCTTTAGGTTGCTCTACTTCTTCTTCCTCAACAATTATATTTTCATTTAAGTGGTTTATTTCTTCTTGAATTTTATCATATACTTCTAGTAATTCTTCATTATTAAAACTACTTAGTTTGTCCATTTTCTCACTCCCTAGAATAAAAGGCCTTCAAATGAAGGCCCTGAATTAATTTTATTAATCTTATGGATTATTATCTTGTAATACGAAATTCATATTGAAGCTAATTGCATCACCAGAAGCATTGTTTTCACAATCATAGTCTTGACCTTCAACCCATAGATAGAATCTAACCTTAGTGATTCCAGCATTCAATGAGAACCAGTTTTGATCAGCAGTTAATGCTCCATCTTGTGTCTTTAATCCTGGAGTTACTTGTTTAAAGCTTGTTCCTGGATTAAGGTTGTATAATGCTACTCCTGGAGTAGCGATAGCTGCATCTACACCATAATAATTTGCAACTTGTGTAGTACCTGTAATAGTTGCACCATATGTAGATAAAGCATCTGCAATAGCTGCATCTGTATGAACGTTATTATTTGGTTCCCAGATAAGTGCAGTACTTCCATTAGCTAATCCTTGTGCAGAAGTAACATCTCCGGCACTAGCACTTCCTTCATTAATCCATGCAACACGTGCGGCATTCTTTAATCCTTTATTAGTAGCTCCTGTTGAAGTTGTAACAGAAGATCCTGATCCTAACTTAACTACTGAATTTTGAGTAACTAAGAAGAACAAGTCAAATGCTACATAGTTTCCAACAGCACCTTTTGTATCAGTTTCTGCTGTTGCTGTTAATACTTTATTATCATTTGTATCAGTTCCTAATTCACCTAAATACATTTTTAACTTACCACTAGTAACAGTTCCACCTGTTGAAACTGGTGCTATTTGTGCATTAGAACTCTTAAATGGTAATTGATTTGTATTTGTTGGATATAATGTACTAGCCAATAATGTGTTGTTTAAATCAGTGTTTGTAATTACTGTCTTCCAGTTAGTAGCATCTGTAGATACTTGGATACCATTGGCAGTAGTTACTTGTACATCGATTGCATCAACTGTAATAGTTTTATTTGATGTGAACCATGCATAAGTATTAGCAGTTAAAATAATTCCTGTAAATACTACAAGTAATAATGCTAATAATATCTTTCTTTTTCTTTTGTTTTCTTTTTTAGACTCTTTGCGCTTTGCCATATTACGCTCCTCCTTTTCCTGTTCCTGAGATATGTTCCTCAGTTATGTCCATATGCATTTTTATTTCTCCACCTAATAAGTCATTCAAGCACTCTGGATCGTCTCCTTCAATCCAAACTACTACTGTGAAATGATCCTTCGTGTTAGGTTTGAAATTTTTCCTTTGCTCTAACAAGGCAGTATCTTTTGAATAGAATTTTTTAGTTCCAGGCTCTGCCTTACCATCTTTTTTGCTTTTTTTAGCATAAACGGTAGGCTTTCCATTGTGATAAACCATAATTCTAATCGCCTCATCTACATTTCTTATAGTATCATCAATATCTAATTCATACCAATAATGTACTGTTTCCTTTCCATTATTTACGATATAGAAACTATAAGCTATGTAGTTATCACCATTATGAGATCCATTGGCTTCTGTATCTAAGTTTTCTGGCAACCATTTGATTGATATGTTATCCATATAATCAATAGTTTCCGCAGCCAATTCTCTAGTTCTACTGTTTTGCTTACCTGTTTCTGTTAAAAAGATATTTTTTCGATTAGACATATTCTTATCTAAGGAAACTGTAAATCTTCCACCTTTATAGGCAACATACAAAAATAGATATATAGTTGAGATAGTGATTAGTAATAATAATAAAGTGATTTTAACTATTCTAACTACCAGCTTGCGTTTATATACCTTGTTGGCTTTAACACCAACGCCTCCATCATTCATATCATCACCACACTGCAGTCGCAATATTCTATTTTTTATAAAATAAGTATATCTTAATTTTTTGAAGAGTGCAATAACGAAAAAACAAATTTCGACATTTTTTTTATTTTTTTTTGTATTTTACAGTATTTGTCAACAATTTTACACAAATAATAAAAAAGCATCATTTGATGCTTTAATTAGATTTCATTTCAAATAAGATATCTCTTAATTCCATAGCTCTTTCAAAATCAAGGGATTTTGCTGCTTCCCTCATTTCTTGTTCAATAGTTTCCATAATCTGTTCTTTTTCTAATTTACTAATTTGTTTTGGTTTCTTTGTATCCGTAACTGCTGTATTACTAATAACATCTCTAATATCCTTTTTAATAGTCTCTGGAACAATATTATTCTCCTTATTATATTGTTCTTGAATAGTTCTACGTCTATTAGTTTCTGTAATAGCTTCATTCATAGAATCTGTCATTCTATCAGCATACATAATTACATGTCCATTAGAATTTCTTGCACATCTACCAATAGTTTGAATTAAACTCCTTGTACTTCTTAAGAATCCTTCCTTATCAGCATCTAATATAGCAATCAAACTAACTTCTGGTATATCTAATCCTTCTCTTAATAGGTTTATTCCTACTAAACAATCATATTTACCTGCTCTTACATCATGAATTATCTGCATTCTTTCTAATGTTTTTACTTCACTATGAAGATAAGCTACTTTGATATCTAACTCTTTCAAGTAATTAGTAAGTTCTTCAGCCATACGAATAGTAAGTGTAGTAACTAAAGTTCTTTCGTTTCTATCTATTCTTTCTTTTATCTCAGCTACTAAATCATCAATTTGTCCTTCACTCTTACGTACTTCAATAGTTGGATCTAATAAACCTGTAGGCCTAATAATTTGTTCTACATATTTATTATTTGTATAGCCTAGTTCAATATCTCCAGGAGTAGCAGATACAAAGATGGCTTGATTAATTTTATCTTCAAATTCTTGATATTTTAACGGTCTATTATCTAGAGCGCTAGGTAATCTAAAACCATAATCTACCAAATTTTGTTTACGAGATCTATCTCCATTATACATTCCTCTAACCTGAGGTAATGTTACATGTGATTCATCTACTACTAATAAAAAGTCTTCTGGAAAGAAATCCATCAAAGTAGTAGGTGTTTCTCCTTTTTTTCTACCAGCAAGTGGTGCAGAATAGTTTTCTATGCCAGAACAAAACCCAGTTTCTTCTAACATTTCTATATCATAATTTGTTCTTTGTTCTAGTCTTTCTGCAGCTAGCAATTTATTTTGAGACTTTAGTTCTTCTAAACGTTCTTTTAATTCTTCTTTTATTCTACCAATTGCTTCTTGTAATTTTTCATCACTAACTACGAAGTGACTAGCCGGGAAGATAGATACATTTTTTAAATTATTAGTAATAGCTCCAGTTAAAGTATCTATTTCACTAATACGATCTATTTCATTATCAAAGAACTCAATACGATAACCTGTAGTATTATGATTAGCCGGAATTATTTCTACTACATCTCCTCTAACTCTAAAAGTTCCACGCTTAAAATCCATATTATTGCGTTCATATAACATTTCTACTAACTTAGCTAACATATCATTACGATCAATATTTTCTCCTACCGATAAAGTTAGCATTTTATTCTTATATTCGTCTACTTCTCCTATACCATAAATACAAGATACACTTGATACTACAATAACATCTCTTCTAGATATCAATGCAGAAGTAGCAGCATGCCTTAATTCATCTATTTCATCATTAATTGATGAATCTTTCTCAATATATGTATCAGTAGATGGTACATATGCTTCTGGTTGATAATAGTCATAATATGATACAAAGTATTCTACTCGATTATCTGGGAATAATTCTTTTAATTCACTATATAATTGACCAGCTAATGTCTTATTATGAGCTAATACTAAAGTTGGCTTATTAGTCTCTTTAATTACATTTGCAATAGTAAATGTCTTACCAGTTCCAGTAGCACCTAATAACACTTGATATTTTTTACCTGTATTTAAACCTTCTACTAAATCACTGATAGCTTTAGGTTGATCTCCACTAGGTTTATAATTAGATACTAAATTAAATGACATATTATCACCTCAATTCCTAGATATTTTATCATTTATATAAAAAGAAGACAAGGACTCTCTCCTTGTTTTCTATTCTACAATAGTTTTTTCAGTATTAGATATGCACTGTAGTTTTCATAATTGTATAATCTGATTTACCAATATCATTTTTTTCTACTTTATCAATTAATTTACCTATAATAATTGCGAATAGTACTAAAAGTAATACTACCACAACAAATATTTCTTTTTTTATATCAATACTTTTAGCATTTTTAGCCTTATTTTTTAACCCTATAATTAAAGTTGGTATTACAAAGACAAAGAAAATATATATATCAATAAAATTAAGTATTCCATAATTAAATATAATAGCAAATACTCTAAAAAAGAGATAGAAAATAATAGTAATTACAGTGAGAAGTAGATAAAAATCCTTTACAGCCTGTCTAGAAACATAATTATCTTTATTAAAGTACTTGGCTATAGGAATTATAACCGGTGCTAAAATTATCTCTATAATAATTCCTACAACAAAATTTATTGAAAAATTATTTATAAATAATGAAAAGATGCCATTAATCAATTGTATAACTATCATATATACAAGTAATGTTTTTAAAATAATTATTGTAACTGTTTCGTAATCACTTTCTGAATTATCACTATAATTTTTTTTAATATTTTTTATTGTTAAAATAATACTTAACACAACTGTTACTATTAAAATAACCACTATCCATATTAAGTAATGTCTGAGTATAGCTAATCCACCAAACATTCCAGAAGAATCTACTCCACTCTCTGTAATATAAGCCAAAAGTCCTAATATTACTAAACTTAGATACATCGGTAAAACATACCTAACAAATTGTTTGATTGCTGGCTTTTCAAAAAAACTATTAAGCATATACACACCTCTTTATCATAAATTAATTTTAGCATATCAAACAAAAAAGACAAGAATTTTCTTGCCTTTAATTTTAATATGGACTTGGCACATAGTTCCATGGACTAGTTATATGATTTACGTATTGTGAATAAGTTCCATTATAAGCCCAACCATAATCTCTAGACATCTCAAGGTGTAAGTGACATCCTGTTGAATATCCAGTAGATCCCATATAAGCAACTACTGTATTAGTATCAACTGATTGTCCTACATAAACTGGTATTCCTGGTTGAACATGAGCATATTGCGAGAATACTAATCTTCCATTAACATTATGAACTATTAATACCATATAAGCTCCATAGTTATCTAATCCATTACCTACATAATAAACTCTTCCTGGAGCTATTGCATAAATTGGTGTTCCACAACCTCTAGTAATATCTACTCCTTTATGTCCACCACCATAACCCCAACTAATTCTTCCACCATTAACTGGGAAACGGAATCCATTTTCTCCAATTATAGCTCCTGGAGAAACACTTCCTCCTCCAGATGGATTTACCTTTGGTGGTACATCACAAGTTACACCAATAATATCATTAGAATTACAACCTTTACTACGATAATAATTAACACGTTTTTGATATAACTCTATTTGTCCCTTAGTACTAGGAACAGTTCCTTCAACACCACTTACTTCTTGTTCTATTCTTTCTTTTTCGCTTTCTAGCTTTTTCTTTAATGTTTCTAATTCTTCTTGTTTTTTTGCTAATTCAGCCTTTTTAGCTTTATTTGTTTCAATTAACTGCTTTAATTCTTTCATAATCTTATCATTATAGTCAGTTAATTGTTCAGCTACTGACATACGATATACCATATCAGTAATACTAGTTGCTCCAAAGATATATTCAAGATAAGCATTATTACCATTTTCTATTTGGTAATATTCCATTATCTTTTTACTTTCAGCATCTTTCTTTTTAATTTCTTTATCGCATCTTTCTATTTCTTCTTGTAATCTAGTTATTTCTTCTTCTGTAGCTGCTATCTTTTGTTCTGTATCAGCTATATTCTTTTTAACAGCTGCGATTTCTTCTTTACCTTTAGCTATCTTAGCTTCTTTTTCTTTTAATTCAGCAGTATATTTTGCTACTGCATCTTCGTATTCCTTTAATGTAACAGCAGAAACATTAATAGGTAAAAGTAAAGTTATTAATAACAATGTAACTATTACTTTTATACTTCTTTTCATATTACACCTTTAAATACTTTCTTACTGCACTAGCACTACCTATCATACCAACAATAATACCAATTACAATAACAGCTAGAGAAACTTGATAAATAAATGGCTCTGGCTTAATTAATTGAATTAATTGTGAATATAAGTAACCATCAAAGTGTTTATAGAAAGCAGTATATCCATACATAGTAATTAAAATAGGTACAATAGAACCAAAAATTCCTAAGATCATTCCTTCAATGATAAATGGAGTCTTAATAGTAAAGTTACTAGCTCCTACTAATCTCATTATTCCTATTTCTCTACGTCTAGCAGAAATAGTTAATTTGATTGTATTAATAATTAAGAATACAGTTACAATAATCAAAGCAATTACTATACCATAAGTAATCTTTTCTACTTGATTAAAAGCTGCAATCATCTTATCAACCATTCCTGAACCATATCTTACTACAGCTACTTTATCAATCTTTTGAATTTTTTCAGCTGTATTACTTAATTTTTGAACATCTTTTACTTTAACTTGAATAGTATCTTTTAATGGACTTTCTTCGTCACTCCAATTCTTTAATACAGTATCGAAAACATCTGATTCTGCTTGCATTTTCTCTTTTACTTCTTGTTTTGTTTGATAAGTATACTTATCTACATTTGATATAGACTTAATTGTTTTTTCTACTTCTTTTACATCTTCTTCAGTTGCATCATTATCTAAAAAAGCAACTATTGTCATATCTTTTTCAATCTCTTTCGTAAAATTTTGAACATTGTATGAAGCCATAATAGCAACTGCTACTATGATTAGAGTAATTGTAATACATGAGATTGAAGCTAAAGAAAGAGAAAAGTTTCTTATTACACTCTTAATAGCATCTCTGATGCTTCTACCTAACATTCTAAATAGCTTCATCTTCGTACTTTCCTTTCTGTTTAAATTTTACTAAATGTCCTTCTTTTAAAGTAATAACTTGTTTTTTCATCTTGTTAACAATTTCTTTATCATGAGTAGCCATTACTATAGTTGTTCCTCTTCTTTTGTTAATATCTTCAAGGACTTTCATTATTTCCATACTCATATCTGGATCTAAGTTACCAGTAGGCTCATCACATAGTAATAACTTAGGTTCATTAACAATAGCTCTTGCGATTGCAACTCTTTGTTGTTCTCCACCAGAAAGTTTATCTGGATATTCATGAACTTTATTCTTTAAACCAACATCTTCTAATGCTTTTAATACTTTAATACGAATTACATCTTTTTTTTCACCAATACATTCTAATGCAAAAGCTACATTTTCATATACAGTTTGCTTTGGTAATAATCTATAATCTTGGAATACAATTCCTAATTTTCTTCTTAATTTATATACTTTACTATTTTTTAACTTAGCAACGTCTAGTCCCCCAACTATTACTTGACCTTTAGTAGGCTTTTCTTCACGATAAAGCATCTTTATCAAAGTACTTTTACCACTACCAGAACCACCTATTATAAATACAAAAGATCCCTTTTCAATAGCTAAGTTTAAATCATAGATTGCAGTAACACCATTTTTATATCTTTTCTCAACATTTTTAAGTCTAATTAAATCACTCATCTATTTTATTCACCACCTTAGCTATTTTATTATAACATTTTTTTATTGTAAAAAAAAGAAAGTTCCTAAAGAACTTCTTTTCTTTACATTATTTTGCACCTTCTACTTGATATGAATCAGTTACTACAAAGAATGCATCTGCATCAATACTCTTAATACCTTCTGTCAAACGATAATATTCTCTAGATGGAATAACTGTTAACATTACTTTTCTTTTATTATCTAGGAATCCACCTTTAACATCAAAAGTAGTAATTGAATGTTGTAGAGTTCTTAAGATATATTCTTTTATTTCTTCTTCTTTAGTAGTGATAATATAGAAAGCTTTATTATTGGAAATACCTAATAATACTTTATCTAGGACTAGATTACTAATGTAAATATAAATAATAGCATACAAAGCATTAGTTGTTCCAAAGAAGAAAGCACCTATTAATACAATCACTACATTTATAACTAAACTTGATTTAGCAACTGATATTTTATATTTATCATAAAGTATTTGTGATATTACTGGGAAACCTCCATTATTATAACCACTTTTATACATTAATCCATTAGCTACTCCACATAGTACTGCTGCAAAAATAACTAATAATAAGAAATCACTATAATCTATTTCTATAATATTAGTAATATTAGCAGTTAATTTAACTAAAACCGGATAAGCTATACTAGCTGCTAAACTAGTCATTGTTCTTTCCATACCTAAATACATAAAACTAATTATGGCACAAGCAGCTGCAAGTAAAAATATCATAACTGCTGGATCTATTCCATATAAATAATTAGTAATAGTCGCAACACCATTTGTTCCACCAGTAACTAATTTCATTGGTAGTAAAAACAAATTATATAAGATTGCCCAAAGAACAGTAGATAGTGATATCAATATAATTCTATATGTTTTATTTTTCTTTTTTAAGACCTTCTTTATATCATCCATTTTACTCACCTCCAAATACTTGATATGTATCAGTAATTATATAGAAAGCATCTTTATCAATCATTTTAATACCTTCAGTTAATTTATAATACTCACTTGTTGGTATAACTGCCATAAGTAAGTTTTCATTTTGTCTTTTATATCCACCTTTTCCCTTAAAAACTGTTACTCCATGTCCTAAAGTATTAATTATGTAGTCTCGTACATCATCTTCTTTATCAGTGATAACAAAGAATGCTTTACTATCAGATATTCCCAAGATTACTCGATCAGCCATCAAACTAATACAGTATAGAATAATAATTGAATACAGCATACTATTCATTCCAAAGAATAATCCAGACGATAGTACAATCAATCCATCACTCATCAGCATACTTTTACCTATACTTTGTTTTAAATATTTGGAAAGTATCTGGTTAATAATATCTGTACCACCCATAGAAAAACCTGCTCTAAAGACAATACCAGCCCCTAAACCATAGAGAATACCTCCAAATAAGGCTGATAATAATAAATGTGAAGTATCAATTTGTAACCAAACATTAATATCTTCAGTTAAAGTTACAAATATCGGGAATAACATAGTTCCTAACAAACTTGCTCTTGTTTTTTCTTTATCAAGTAAAATTAAACTAGCAATCAATAAAAATATATTAGCAACTACGATTACTGTTGAATTATTAATTCCAAAAAGGCTATTCAAAATAACCGCAATACCTCCTACTCCTCCAGGAACTAGGTTATTGGATGCAATAAAAATATTATAAGCAAGTGATACTATTAAACATCCTATAATAAATTCTAAAACTCTTTTACCATAGGACTTTTTATTAATATAATCAGCTAATTTTAAATACTTATTTTTTGAAAAAACGTTCATATTATAGCCCCTTCTTTAAGTTACTTTCAATAAACATATCTAAATCTCCATCCATTACTTTTGAAACATTACTAGTTTCTACTCCTGTTCGATGATCTTTAACCATTGAATATGGATGCATGACATAACTTCTTATTTGTGAACCAAAGTCTATATTCATTTGTTCACCTTTAATTTTGTTCATTTCTTGTTCATTTTCTTCTATTTTTTGTATTAACAATTTATTTTTAAGAATTTTAAGTGCTTGTTCTTTGTTTTGAATTTGACTTCTTTCATTCTGACAAGTCACTACTATCTTAGTAGGTAAATGAGTAATCCTAACCGCTGAATCTGTTGTATTTACCCCTTGTCCACCAGCTCCTGTTGAACGATAAACATCTATTTTTAAATCTTTTTCATCTATTTCAATATCAGTATCCTGTTCTATCTCTGGAGTTACTTCAACAGAAGCAAACGAAGTGTGCCTACGATTGTTAGAATCAAATGGTGATAATCTAACTAATCTATGTACACCTTTTTCATTTTTTAAATAACCATATGCATTATTACCTTTAATCATCAAAGATACACTCTTAATACCAGCTTCTTCTCCATCCTGATAATCAAGAACTGTTACTTTATAATGCTTTTTCTCACACCATCTAGTATACATCCTATATAACATACTAGCCCAATCACAGGATTCAGTTCCTCCTGCTCCCGGATGTATTTCTAAAATACAATTATTTTTATCATATGGACCATTTAACATGATTAATAAACTTAATGATTCGGTTTTTTCATTAATTTCCTTAGTACTTTTACTTATTTCTTCAAGTAATGATTCATCTTCTGTTACTAATTCAAGCATTTCTTTAGTACTTTTTATTTCTTCTTGTAACGATTCAATACTATTAATTTCTTCTTTTAGATCATTTATCTTCTTAATAGTATCTTCTGCTTTTACTCTATCAGTCCAGAAATCAGTAGATTCTGTTTGCTTTTGAATTTCTTCTAAATCTTTCTTTTTCTTTGGAATGTCAAAGTGACCCCCATAAATTATTGATTATTTCTAAATCGTTATCTAAATTTCTTTCTATTTCTTTGATATCCATATTATCACCTATCATTCTACTATAATATATTCTACCTCATTTATTTTAACATATAAACATTTTTTGGACAATTTAAGTATTTTTTTTATATTAATACATATATTATTATTGAGGAAGGTTCACTATGTAGTGTGAAGATCCTCTGTATATAGATTAAGGAGCTAATATTAGCTCCTTTTTTAATTCTTTTTACAAATATATAGCATATGACAACTAAATCCTTGTAAATCTTCTCTTTCACAAATAGATAATTGATATTTTATCCAAATATTAAATTCTTCTTCAGTTAAATTATTAATTTTATCTTCAACAATATTAGAAATTCCATCAGTAGCTACATTGTGTAATAAAGTAATATCATATTTATTCATAATTTCTTTAAACTCAGAAATATAGAATGGTGCAAATATTCCTTCTGGGAATCTGTTTAATTTAAAATTCTCATCAAAATCAGGCTCTCCATTTAATAAATGATCAAGTCCCCATTCAGCAAATACTCCATCACTAGTAATATAAGCAATCATGATAATACCATCTTTCTTAGTTACTCTGATTGCTTCACTGATAGCTTTATCAATATCCTTATCCTCATATAAGTGATATAGAGGTCCTAAAACTAAAGTAACATCAAAAGTATTATCAGCAAATCTTGATAAATCAATCGCGTCACCTTGTTCAGCAACTATTTTCATATCATTAGTAATTTTACTCTTTAAAATATCTAAATTGTGAGGAACATATTCAATAGCAGTCACATCATAACCTAAATTAGCATAGTGTAGAGAATATCTACCAGTACCAGCTCCTATTTCAAGTATTCTGTCTCCATCATTTAGATATTTATCAATATACTCTTTAGTGATAATAAATTCTACTTTATGGGCGTTATCTTTTACTAATCTAATATCTTCATCACATGATTCATTATAATACTTATTTAATATTTCATTTCTTTCTTCCATATTATCACTCCGCCTTAATTATAACATAGTTTAGCTATTAAAAAGTAGGATTTCTCCTACTTTTTAGTGTTACTTTCTAGCTATTATTCCATAATATCTTCTGATTAATAGAATTCCTTTGTTAGTAGTGTGCTCTTTTACATACTTTTCAAATATGCCTTTTTCGATTGGAACCTTTTTATAATTATCAGGATTTTCATCTGATAAATCATCTAAAATTGGGACTTTAGTAAGTAAAGCATATAAGTCTTTTTTTGTTTTGTAATAATCTTTCTCATGTAACGGTATTAATTCAACATCTTTGAATCCAGCGTCTATTATTGCTTCATAATCTCTAACACTTATTGGTGATTTGTCATGATATCCTTGTCCCCTGCCAAATAATCTTTTTAATTCCCAACAATCATGCATGTCTACTCCTCTAACTATTAAATAACCATCTTTTTTTAATGTCTTATAAATTTGTTTTGGATCAATTGGTGTATGACGAGCAGTTACTATATCAAAATAATTATCAGGAGTATCCATTTTTAAATTGTCCATAACTCTGAATGATATATTCTTTCTACCACTCTTTTTTAAATTTTTATTTGCATTTTCTATCATTGCGACCGAATAATCTGTTCCTACAATTTCTGCACAATCTGGAAATCTTTTTAAGACTTTTTCACCAGCAGCTGTTCCTAAATCTAATATTTTTGAGTCTTTTGTTGCGAGCTCATTAACTATGTCTTCATAAATCCAATTAGTTAGTGTTTCTTTTGTGTAATCAATATCTTCAAAGGACCAATTAGCTAGATCATCATAATAATCATATTCATTTTTTTTCATATTCTTACCTCTTTCTTTTTGTTTGACGTGATTGTAATAAAAAAGAACCTCCTTTCATGACATACAACAAAAAACAATCACAAAACTCTTGTGTACTTATTTTTTGCCATTCATGAAGAGATTCTTGAGACTCATCATTATTCCTCTGAATTTGCATTCATCTGGTAGTAAAACGCGAATGACCAATTGATCTACTACGCCTACATTATACTATAAAACAACGTATTTGTCAAAAAGTTGGCTACATCAAAGGAGCTGCTAATCTAAGTAAAGCTTGCCAAATAGCCTTAATAAATGGTGGTCTTGCTTCTTTCTTAGATACTTCTTTACTTTTTTCTAAGATATCAATCATATCCTTTTTAATATCCTTAATACAATTAACATCTTCCATATACAATCCACACTCGAAGTGTAAATATAAACTTCTATAATCTAGGTTTATAGTTCCAACAGTTGCCATCTTATCATCCGCGATAAAAACTTTAGAATGAACAAATCCAGGCTTATATCTATATACTTTAACTCCATATTTTACTAAAGGTTCTATATAACTTTCTGATAAAGAATAAACTATCTTTTTATCTGGTATTCCGGGGATAATTATTCTAACATCTACTCCTCTTTTAGCTGCCAAAGTTAAAGCATTAATCATATCAGTATCAATAATCAAATATGGAGTGCATATATATACATAATCGTTAGCTTGATTAATAATATTCAAATAAATATTTTGACCAACAACTTCATCATCTAAAGGTGTTTCTCCATAAGGTATAACGCACCCCTTATATTCATTACTCTTATAAAATTTATGTTTATATTTTTCAAAATCAGTATCACTCTTTTTAAAAGCATTCCAAATTGTTAAAAACATAACTGTATAATTCCATACAGCAGATCCAGATATCTTAATTCCATTGTCCTTCCAATGACCATACTTTTCTATCTCATTAATATATTCATCAGCTATATTAATACCTCCAGAGAAAGCTACTTTACCGTCAATTACTAATATTTTACGGTGGTCTCTATTATTCATAATAATTCCTGATAACGGACTAAGTTTATTAAAAACAACACATTTAATTCCATACTTTTCTAATTCTTTAGGATAAGAACTCTTAAGAGTAGAAAAACATCCTAAGTCATCATACATAACTCTTACTTCTACACCTTTTTTTACTTTTTCCTTTAATATTTCCAAAATGGAATTCCACATTTTTCCGGGAGCTACAATAAAGTATTCAAAGAATATAAACTTTTCTGCTTTCTTTAATTCTTTTATCATTTCTTTAAATGCTAGTTCTCCAAGAGGATAATAACTAATATCATTATTAACAGTTGCTGGATAACTAGTATAATCAGTGATATATCTAATTCGACTGTTATTATTACACTTTTTCTTAACCACTTCATCTTGTATTAAATATTTCTTACTATTATTTTCACTTTTTAAAATCTTCCTAAGTAATTTACTAGTTTTTTTGTTTTGTCCAATAATTAAGTATAATAGTGTTCCAACTAGCGGAAATAACAAAATTATTACTATCCATGGTAATGTATAAGAATAACTTTTACTTTCTTTAATTAACCATAAAGTAATTAAAACGCCTAATATATGATAAATAACATTTAATAAAGTAATATGATCACCCAAATATAAATAAGTGACTAAAAATAATAATATTTGTAAAGCTAATCCTATTAGTACAATTGCACCTCTTATAATAACTACTAACATACAAGCACTTCCTTTGTCTTATTATAGCATAAAAGCAGGAATAATCCTGCTTTTTATAATTCTATACCAAAAAACCATTTAGCTATTAAATCCCTATCCGGATAGTTTTCACGTAACAAATCCTCTTCAAATTTTACTCTATCAAACGGAATGTTTTTTGTATATATTTCAAAACTATCTGTATCTAATATTGTATATCTAGTAATATTATCCTTTCTACATCCTGAAGAACCACCATCATATAGTTTATTATCTAAGTTAAATTCTTTATGCTCATGACCTATAAATATTAAATCATAGTTCATCTTATCTACTATTCCATTAATCATATTTTCTTTAATTATATTCAAACTATAAAATGGATATTCATTATTAGAATTAGAATCTATTAAGAAATGTTCAAATAATATTTTTTTATCTTTAATCTCTTTTTCTAAAGATAAATTACATTTTTCTAAAAATTCTTTCTGCTCATCTGTAATTTGCTCTTTAACCCAGTTTTGATGTTTAATTTCATCTTCTCCTAATAAAGGATCAATATCAGTCCCTTTTAAAAAATATAATTCATGATTACCTAAAACCATATTAATATTATTACTTATAATCATATCCATACATTCTTTAGGATTAGGTCCTATTCCTATAGTATCTCCTAAACAGATTATTTCATCGATTTTTTCATTCTTTATATCATCAATAACTGCTTTTAAAGCTTCTTTATTACCATGAATATCAGAAAATATAGCAATTCTCATATTATCACCTTTCTATTATACTTTGATTATATCATAACAGTATATTTTCGAATAAAAAAAAGACTATTTCTAGTCTTTTTTTCCATGACATTGTTTATATTTCTTACCACTGCCACACCAACAAGGTTCATTTCTACCTATCTTTTGGACTCTTTTTGGTTTTTTCTTTACTGGAGTATCATCAGAATCATTTGTTATCATTTTTGTTTTATTTTCTACTCTTTCAATATTTTGTCTTATTTCTGCTTTTAATAACATGATAGATACATCTTTATCTACTTTTTGAAGCATAGAATCAAACATATCAAATCCTTCCATAGTATAAGCTCTTAATGGATCTTCTTGTGCATATCCTCTTAAGTGGATACCCTCTCTTAAATGAGACATTGTATTAATGTGTTCCATCCAGTAATTATCCAATACTTGAAGAGTTATTACTTTTTCAAATTCATCTGTTACTTCTTGTGGTATTTCCTTTAATTTATCTTCATATTCTGTAATTACTTTTTTAGATAATAAGTCAATTAATTCTGCTACTTCTAAGCCTTCTATTTCTTTCTTTTTTAAGTCTTTCTTTAATAAATTTTCATTAGCAAATTCTCTAATATCTTCATAATCCTCTTCAGTTAAATAACCTTCTGGCATTAAATGTGAATTAACCAAATCCTCAATATGATGTCTAAATGTAGTTAGAATCATTTCATGAATTGATTCATTATCTAAAATCTTATTTCTTTTTTCATAGATTATTTCTCTTTGATTATTCATTACATCATCATATTGTAGTAAGTTTTTACGAATATCAAAGTTATTTCCTTCAACTCTCTTTTGAGCAGTTCCAACTGATTTAGTAAATGTTTTGGATTGAATTGCATTATCTCCAATACCCATATTTTCCATCATAGCTCCGATTCTTTCAGAACCAAATCTTACCATTAAGTCATCTCTCATAGATACAAAGAATTGAGTATATCCCGGATCTCCTTGACGACCAGAACGTCCTCTTAACTGATTATCAATACGACGTGATTCATGTCTTTCTGTACCTACTACACATAATCCACCTAAGGCTCTAGTTTCATCAGATAATTTAATATCTGTACCACGACCAGCCATATTAGTTGCGATAGTAACTGATTTATTTAAACCTATCTTGGAAATTATTTCTGCTTCTCTTTCATGATTCTTAGCATTTAATATCTCATGTGGAATTTTAGCTTTCTTTAATAAATCACTTATTAATTCACTTGTTTCAATAGCAATTGTACCAATAAGAACAGGTTGTCCTTTCTCATATCTTTCTTTTACAAACGCTATAATTGCTTTATATTTAGATTCTTTAGTAGCATACAATAAATCTGGTGCATCTACTCTGATAACTGGTTTATTTGTTGGAATTTCAATAACATACATATTATAAATATTTCTAAATTCTTCTTCTTCAGTTTTAGCAGTACCAGTCATACCAGAAAGCTTTTTATACATTCTAAATAAATTTTGGAAAGTAATAGTAGCCATTGTCTTTGTTTCTTCATTGATAGTTACTCCTTCTTTAGCTTCTATTGCTTGATGTAATCCATCAGAATAAGCTCTACCTTTCATTAAACGTCCTGTAAATTGATCTACTATGACTATTTCATCATCTTGAACTACATAATCTACGTCATTTCTCATTGAATAATTAGCTCTCAATGCTTGATTTATAAAATGTAATAATTTAGCATTCTCAACATCATATAAGTTTTCTACATGGAAAGTGCTTTCAGCTTTATCAGAACCTGACTCAGTTAAATTAACACTCTTTGTCTTTTCATCATAAATAAAGTCTTTATCTTCTTTTAAACTCTTTGCATATCTATCTGCTTGAATATATAAGTTTGAATTAGCCATTTCTCCACCAGAAATAATTAACGGTGTTCTAGCTTCATCGATTAAAACTGAGTCAACCTCATCGATAATAGCAAAGTTAAGTTTTCTTTGAACTCTATCTTCACGTCTTACTACCATGTTATCTCTCAAGTAATCAAAACCAATTTCATTATTTGTTGAATACAAGATATCACAATTATATGCTTCTTGCTTTTCTTGAGGATTTAGATCTCTTCTATTAACACCAACAGTTAATCCTAAAAATCTATGAATACCACCCATCCATTCAGCATCACGTCCAGCTAGGTATTCATTAACTGTAATAATATGTACTCCATCACCAGTTAAAGCATTTAAATAAGCTGGTAGTACAGATGTTAAAGTTTTTCCTTCACCAGTCTTCATTTCAGCAATATTACCATAATGAATTGCTAAACCACCTAGAATTTGTACATAGAAATGTTTTTCACCAATAACACGAAAAGCAGCCTCTCTAGCAGTAGCAAAAGCTTCTACTAGGATATCATCTAATGTTTCACCATTATTTAATCTTTCTTTAAATTCTTCTGTCTTACTTTGTAATTCTGTATCTGTTAATTTAGTATATTCTTCATCTAACGCCATAACTTCGTCAGCTATTTTTCTAAATCTTTTTAATTCTTTATACTCATGATCAAATACTTTTAATATACCCATATGCATTATCTCCTTCAAGAATATATTTTATCAAAAAAAAAAGAGAATTTAAAGTATTATTCTCTTTTTATATCTATTCTGATTCAATAATTCCGTAGTTTTCATCTTTTCTTTTATAAACTACTGCAAAATTATCAGTATCAGCATCTTTAAACATAAAGAATTCATGTCCTAGTAATTCCATTTGAAGAATAGCCTCTTCTTCACTCATTGGTTTTACTTCTACACTTTTTCTTTTAACAATCTTGTGTTCATTTTTTTCTTTTTCATCTTCAAAATCAACAGCTGCGAAATTAAAATCATAACTAGGTTTTGCTTGTCTAGCCATCAATCTAGTCTTGTTCTTTCTGACTTGTCTTTCAAGCTTATCAATTGTTTTATCAACTGATGCATAAAAGTCCTCTCTTGTTTCTTCTGATCTTAAAATAAATGTTTTCAATGGTATGGTAATTTCTACTGTTTGTTCATGACCTTTTACTTTAACTATGACATTTGCGCGAACATTATCGCTATTTTCTAGATATTTATCTAATTTTTCTAGTTTCTCTTCAATATAATCACTCATAGCTTTAGTAACTTTGATCTTATCTCCATGAATAATAATTTCCATACTATCCCTCCTTTATAATCATAGTATAGCACACTAGCATTAAAAAAACTACTTTTTTAAGCATGAGTAGTTTCTTTTAGTAATTTAACATTTACTGCTTGATACCCCTTACTTGTTTCAATTAATTTGAATTCAACTAATTGATTTTCTGATAAGGTCTTATATCCATTCAATTCTATAGCTGAATAATGAACAAAGATATCTTCATTTTCTTTAAATCCAATAAATCCATATCCTTTATCATTATTAAACCATTTCACGCGTCCGGTCATCACTAATACTTACACCTCTCTTCTACCAATTTATCCATTTGGCTATTTCATTTTAGCAAACATTAATATTATTATTACTTTTTTCCTAAAAGTGTTAAAAATAGTCTTTTTTTGGTTAATTTTTAGATTCTTTTCGACAAAAAACTACAAAAGTTCTATTTTTTAGCAATTACCAGAAATTTTATTTTTATAGTACTTATTTCTTTATAATTTGATTGGTGGTACTTGTGAATGATTTATTTGTTAATAGTACTTTTAATTTTATTAAGAAAAATACCAATCATACAGATTATGAATTATTAGAAATTAAATATGGTATAGAAGGTATTTATTTAACAATTAGTAAAGTAATAATTATTTTGCTTTTAGGTTATGTTTTTGGTTATTTGAAGACAATTATCCTAACTTTACTGTTCTTTAATATTTTAAGATTCTTTGCCTTTGGACTACATGCTAAGAAAAGCTGGCAATGTCTAATAATATCTATATCTCAATTTAATGTTTTACCTTACATATTTTTACATATATCAATTAATAAATATTTAATAATACTTATTTCTATTATAGCTATCGGATCATTTATAATGTTTGCTCCTAGTGATACTGAAAAAAGGCCTTTAACTAATAAAAAAAAGAGAGTTATTAGAAAAATAAGTTCAGTTATAGCTGGTATTATTTTCTTTGTATTAGCTCTATACTTTAAAAGTATTAGAGTACCAATCTTATGTTCTTTAATAATAGAAACTATTATGATAAATCCCTTAAGTTATAAACTACTCGGTTTAAAGTACAATAATTATAAAAATAGGGATTGATTATATTAATAGTATTTTGTAGTAAAGGAGGTAAAGTATGAAAAAGAGATTAGCTAAATTATTAGCTGCAGTTGCAGTACTTGCTACTGGAGCAGCTAGTATGGGATGTGTTTGGTTTATTGTTGATGAACCTAATGCTACTAACTTAAATTTAGATTAATAAAAAAGCACTTCTATTTTTTAGAGGTGTTTTTTATTGTTATAGTTTCAATATAATAATTATCTATAATCTCTTGTTTTTCTTCAATCCAATTATTCTTATTTAATATCTTTCTAGCAAAGTATAGACCTTGTCCATGACCTTCTCCTTTAGTTGTAATTCCTTTATCATAACGATTTTCTACTAAACTAGATTTATTAAATGTATTGGATATTACAATATTTACTCTATTCTTTAATTCGTATATTTCTAACAATATTATTTTCTTTCTACTTTTTTTAGCTGCATCAATAGCATTATCAAGATATACACCAATTAATTTAGACAAAGTAGTAATTTGATTCTTATTGAGTTTATTTAATATTCCTTTAGTGTTAATACTAGTATTAATAGTAATATTAATTTTATTATTCTTTGCTACTATAGTTTTATAATATATTAAGCCTTTTAAACCACCTTTTGGAAGATTTGTTAGGTTAGTAATAACTTCACTATTAATATTTAAATTTTCATCTATAATTTCTTGAATTTTATTCTTAACATCTTTCTCACCTGATAATTCATATAAAACAGCTAATTGATTTTTATATTCATGTCTAATAAACTGTTCATTTTCTATCCATTCTTCTAAATTTTGAACGCTTGATAGTAAAACATCATATTCATCTGATAACTTATCATAAGTTTCTTTATTACTAATAAATATTATACCTATTGATATCGCTGAACCAATAACAATAATATCACTTAGAAACTTACTATTAAATTGATAATTAATAATCACATTATAAACAAAGAAACTAATAATAATCATGATAAATAATATAAAAATTACATTTATCTTTAAATCTTTTTTGGATAATGTTATAAAGAATTTATTCATACGACTTTCGATAGGTTTTATACTAATTATAATAAGCGATAATATGACTATTATCATATTACTTATAAAATATGTGACATAGTCACTATATGTCTTTGCTAAAGGTACTAATATCAATTGAGTTACTGAAAAAATAACATCAGCACTTACAACAATTAATGATAGTAATCCGGTTGCAATAGCAGCTTTTTCTATACTTTCATGAAATAACACTTTATAAGTAAGTGTATTTATTACAAAACTTATCAATGAAGATATAGAATTATATTCAGCAGTACGTATAATCGCAATAGAAAAAGCATTAATCATGAGAATTATTATCTTTCTCTTATCTATCTTTTCATTACTTTTAGTAATCTTTTTTATAATATAAAATCCTGATAAAGCAAGTATAAAAGCACAGATAGCATTAACTAATACCCCTAACATAATTAACTATCTCCCTCTTCTTGTTTCTAGATACGGCATATAATGTTTCACCATTTTTAAAAGTTAATATATTAGTTTTAGTATCGTATGCTTCTATTTGCTCTAAGTTAATAATATAGCTTCTATTACACTTTATAAATCTCTTATCTAATAATTTTTCTATTTGATTTAAATTACCTTGAATATAATAATCTTTAGTATTAGTTCTAATAATACATCTTTTATTATCCTGTTCTTTTTCTATATAAATTATCTTTTGATAATCAATATTATAAACTACTTTCTTATAGGTATATTTTAATTTATTAGGTCTTTTATCAAAATTCTTTAAACTTATATTTATAGCATTCTTCAATCTGTTTTCATAATCATCTAATTTATAAACAAAATCAACTAACATTAATCTTTTACCTAATGCTTCATATTTATATTCTGGATAAGCTGTTACTATTATAATCATAGATTGCCAATCATCAAGTTCTTCTCTAATATATCTAGCTGCATCTAAACCAGAACCTTGTTTTGTTTTTAAATCTAAAATAAAAATTTTAAAACTATTACTATTAATTTGTTGTTTCCATTTTGATGAATATTCACTATAACTATTAATCTTGTATTCTAGATCATAGTTCATCATAACTTGTTCAGATATTTGTTCATATCTAACTCTGAAGTCTTTTTCATCTTCACATATTATAAATTCTATCATAACTCACACATCCGAATAATATTTTACCATTTTTTTAAACACATTAAAAGAACACTTTTGTGTTCTTTATCTTCTATGAAATAGTTTTCTCTTCTTAATATTACTTTTATCATAAATTATTGTTGTATGTAAGACAAACCATATTACTATAATAAATATAATTATATATAGTATTTGTCCTACTATTGGATCTTTTAAAGTATAGAAAATTGATGCTGAAGCAAATAGTATATTAATTGCATAAATAATTAATACTGTTGTTCTCTGAGAAAAATTCATTCCTAATAATTGATGATGTAGATGTTCTTTATCAGCTTTAAATGGAGGTTGTCCTTTAAGTAGTCTTCTTATAATAGCAAATAATGTATCTAAGATTGGTATTCCTAGTATAGTTATTGGTACGAAGAAAGATATTAATGCCGGTCCTTTGAATTCTAATAGTGTGATTACAGCTATAATAAATCCTAAGAATGTTACACAATCTCCCGCAAATATCTTAGCTGGATAAAAATTATGTAATAAGAATCCTAATGTAGAACCTAACATAATTAAAGTTAAAATCATAACTAAGCTTCCATATCTTCCTTGATAAAAACCAATAATTGCAATTGTGATAAAGAAGATTGTACAAATACCACCACTAAGTCCATCAAGACCATCTATTAAATTAATTATATTAGTACAAGCGACAATAAATAAAATAGTAATTGGATAAGCTAATATTCCAAAATCAAGAGTAAAACCAAAGGCCGTAATATTATTCAAAAGTATCTGTCCATAGAAGACAATTACCGATGCGGCTACTAAATGACCTAATAGTTTATATAATGCTCTAATTGGTCTAATATCATCTATTAAACCTGTTAATATTACAATGAAACTACCTATTAAAATAGAATTCATTCTAATACTTTGTTCCCCGAATAACATATATCCTAATAAAAATGATAAGAATATTCCTAAAGCTCCTAATTTAGGGGTTATTTTTTCATGAATATGTCTATGTCCTTCCTCAGTTCTTGGAACATCCAATGCTCCTATATGAAAAGCTATTTTTTTCATTAAGAACATTATTACAGCTGAAAATAGAAATGTTATTAATACTATTTTTGAAGCTGCTAATACTTGTGTTTTCATTTACTTCACTTCTTTCTATTAAAATTATATCAAAGATAATAAAAAAAAACCAATTTTTATTGGTCTTCTTCTAATAATTTAATATTATTTAATAAAATTCCTGTTCCTTCAGCTACACATGTAAGTGGTGTTTCTGCAATTAATACTGGTATTGTTAATTCTTCTTCTAATACTTCAACTAACCCAGTAAGTAATGATCCTCCTCCAGTTAAGATTACACCTTTTTCAACAATATCTGCGGATAATTCAGGTGGTGTTTGTTCTAAAACGTTTTTACAACCTTTTATTATTTTATTTATACCTTCTTGCATAGCTTGTTTTGTTTCTTCTTGTGTTATCTCTATTGCTTTAGGCAAACCAGTAATTAAATCTCTTCCTTTTATTTCTAATTTTTCTTTTTTACTTGGTTTATATACATTAGCAAAGTTTATTTTAATATCTTCAGCTGTTGTCTCTCCTATTAATAGTTTATATTTTTCTTTAATATATCTAATAATGTCTTGATCTAAAGTATTTCCTGCTGTTTTTATTGATGATGAAGCAACGATACCATTTAATGATAATACAGCAATATCAGTAGTTCCTCCACCAATGTCTAAAACCATATTAGCTGTTGGCTTAGAAATATCCATTCCTGCTCCTATAGCAGCAACTTTTGGTTCTTCCTCAATATATACTTTTCTAGCCCCAGTTTGTTCAGCTGCTTCTCTAATAGCATTCTTCTCTACCGGTGTTATATTTGTTGGACAACATATTAGTATTTTAGGTCTAAAAAACAAATTACGAGCTTTGATCTTCTTAATAAATGAATTTAACATTATTTCAGTTAATTCAAAGTCAGCAATTACTCCATCTTTCATTGGTTTAATAGCTTTAATTTTTCCTGGTGTTCTACCTAACATTTCTTTAGCCTCATTACCTACTGCTATAACACTCTTTGTCTCTGTATCAATTACTACAATACTAGGTTCATTTAAGACAACCCCTCTACCCTTTACATAAATTAATACATTGGCAGTTCCTAAATCTATTCCAATATCTCTTGTAGCCATAATATCATTCCTTCCATTAATTATTTTACCATAAATTTATTCTTTTATAATAAAATATATTTATTTTATAAAAAAGAGAGAACTAATTTTCTCTCTTAATTTTTTGTTCAGTATTTAAATATGTCTCTGGATTTATATTTTGACCATTATTATAGACTTCAAAATGTAAGTGATTTCCTAGATCTTTATCTAATTCATTACTTCCACTTTTACCAATTTGTTGCCCCATATTAACAATATCACCTTTTTTTACTGATACCTCACTTAAGCTTCCATAAATAGAGATACTATTATCATTATGTTTTATTTCTACCATCTTTCCAGTAGTAGCATCTGAAGATACTTTTTCTACTGTTCCATCTAAAATTGCGACTACATCGAATATATCATCACTTCCATAATCAATCCCAGTATTTTGAATATAAGTATCATCATGTCTAATAATAGAATTTAATTGATTATCTTCTTCAGCTAGATAATCATAATATGTTTTTATTATTTTTACATTTTGATTAGTATAAGGAGTTACTGGTTTAATTGTTGTATTAATAACTGGTAATGTCGTATCTACTATATTTTCATTAACATTTTCCTCTACTTCTGGATCACTATTCAAACTTGTTTGAAAAAGAAAAGCAATTGCGAATATAGGGAGTAAAACTAATAAGAACACTATAACTGGAACATATTTAAACTTTATTTTTTCTTTTGTCATTTTTTCACCTCAGTATAAGTGTTAACAAAAAAAAGAGTTTTATACACTCTTTTAGAAAAAATTTACTGAAGTAAATAAATCCATTAAGAAATTTGTTACTAAATATATTAATGAAATTCCTAGTAAAAAATAAAATACTGTTGCTTGAAGAACTTTATTCTTTTTAAATATTTTATTAATATTAACAGAATCCATAGACCAAATTACTAAGATAGTTACTATAACATATAAGAAAAATTTACCTGTCATTATTTTTCTCCTCATATGAACTTATTTTATCAATTCTTCTTTGGTGTTTTTCTAAATTAGAAAACGGTGTATTAATAAAAGTTTTAACTATTTCTAATGCATCTTTTTCACTTGTTTTTTCTCCGAAGGCAACTATATTAGAATCATTATCTTCTCTCGTATACTTAGCATCTTCTACTGTTGTTACTTTGGCACAACGTATTCCTTTTACTTTATTACAAGCTATACTAATTCCTATTCCAGAACCACAAATAGCTATTCCAAAGGCAGCTTCTCCATTACTTACTTTTTCTCCTAGAGCAAAAGCATAATCTGGATAATCAACTGATTCTTCTGAATTAGTACCTAAATCACATATTTCATATTCACTAGCTAATTGTTCTTTTAAAAACTCTTTTAATTTATATCCTCTATGATCGCTGGCTATTGCTATTTTCATACTATCACCCAATCAAATTATAACATGTAATAAAAGCAAAAAAAAAGAATTAATCTTCTTTTTTTGTAAATCCATATTTCTTATTGAACTTATCAACTCTACCAGCACGTGATGCTCTACTTTGCTTTCCTGTATAAAAAGGATGGCATTTTGAACAAATTTCAACATTGATTTCTGATTTAGTTGATTTACAATTAAATGTTTCTCCGCAAGCACATGTTACCTTGCAATCTTTAATTTCTGGATGTATATCTTTTTTCATATTATCTCTCCTTCCGCCATGACAAATACTTGTCATAGTAATTAAATGCGTTATTAATATATCAAATATTTTATTATTTTTCAAGCTTTTTAGTTATTTTAGTCGCAATTTTCATATATCCTTTATTATTTGGATAATAGCTATTTGGATTAGAAAAGTATTTTTGATAATCAGATAATAGATAATATGTATCTAAATAAATAATACTTTTATTACTTTTTAAATAGTTATTTAGTTGTTTAATACCATAATTTAGATAACTGTTTTTAGATTTATAATATCCTATAATTAGTATTTTATTATCATAGTACTTTTTAATTTCAGTTATTAAGTCATTATAATCATTAATTGTATTATTAACAATATAATTCATTTTATAAATATTCATATTTTCTGTAATACTAGTTCTATAAAACAAATCATTATACCCTAAGTTTATTATTAAATGGTGAGATTCCATTAAATCTTTTTTTATTTGCGAATTAGTTTTAATTAAATTAATCATTTTATCAATAGACATTTCCTTTGAACAATGTTTCTTTAAACTAATATTTTTATTTGTTTTTCTCATTAAATAATAATCACTATAACCATATTCTTTTATGCCATAAGAATTAATTCCTTCACATAAACCATCTCCCAAGTTTAAGATATATGTCTTTGATTCTTTAGTAATATTATAAATAAAATATACTGATGAACTTAAAATTATTAAGATTATTAATTTTATTAATCTAGTCATGATGCCTCCAAAAAAAAGAAATATAACTAATAAATTATATTTCTTTAATTACTATTTTAGCACCTACTGCTTTTAATTTTTCTACTATTTGTTCATATCCTCTTAAAATATGTTCAGAATTAGTAATAGTTGTTTTACCTTCAGCTAATAGTGCAGCAGCAACCATAGCAGCTCCAGCACGTAGATCTGTTGCGACAACTTCAGTTCCTTTTAGTTCAGTAGGACCTATTATAGTAGCAGTTTGATTCTTTACTGTAATATTAGCTCCTAATTTATTTAAATATGGAACATGCATAAATCTATTTTCCCAAATTGTTTCCTCTACTTTTGATTTTCCATTTGCTTTAGTTAATAAAACTGTGAATGGTTGCTGTAAGTCAGTAGCAAAGCCTGGATATACTGCTGTTTTTATATTAGTTGGTTTTAATTCTTTCTTACTATCAAAGACAATTACGTAATCTGTTCCTATTTCTAATTCAATTCCCATTTCTTCTAGTTTTCTAAGCAATGAATCAACATGTTCTGGTATAACATTATCTATTCTTAAATTATGTCCACACAGAGCAGCAATTATAATATAAGTTCCCGCTTCAATTCTATCTGGAATAACTTCATGAAAACATTTATGTAATTTATCTACACCTTCTATTTTTATTGTTGAAGTACCAGCTCCAGTAATCTTAGCTCCCATCATATTTAAAAATGTTGCGACATTTACTATTTCTGGTTCTTTAGCAGCATTATCAATAATAGTTGTTCCTTTTGCTTTAACAGCCGCTAACATGATATTGATTGTTGCACCTACTGAAGCTATATCTAAATAAATATTAGCTCCTCTTAATTCTTCTGCTTCTACAATATATTTGTTCTTTTCATTCGTAACTTTTGCTCCTAAGGCTTCAAAACCTTTTAAATGTAGATCTATTGGTCTAGCACCTATTGAACAGCCTCCCGGGAAATACATTACAGCCTTTTTAAATTTACCAAGAAGTGCTCCCATAAAATAATATGAGGCTCTTAATTTTTTGGAATATTCTTCCTTTATTTCTATGTTTTTCATAGCTTGTGGATTAATTACTACACTTTCTGTTGAACGATTAACCTTTACATCAAGTTGCTTTAAGATATCACATAAAGCATCAGTATCAGTAATTTCTGGAACATTACAAATAGTTGCTTCTTCATCAGTTAAAATAGCTGCAGGAATCAAAGCTACTGTCGCATTCTTCGCACCACTTATTCTAATTGTTCCATTTAATTGTTGTCCACCTTCTATTTCTATTACTTTCATATAAACCTCCTGTTATAGTCTTGTTCCAAATAATTTTACTTTTTCTTCTACTTTCTCCTTAATAGCTTTTTCTCCACTACCAATTACTTTTCTTGGATCATATGATTCATTATCATTCTTTAAGAATTCTCTAACTGCTCCTGTCCAAGCTATTTGTAATTCTGTGTTAACATTAATTTTTGAAGTTCCACAAGCTATTGCTTTAGCAATTTTATCATCTGGAATACCACTACCTCCATGTAATACTAACGGAATTGGTAATTCTTCATTAATTATCATCATTCTTTCAAAATCTAAATTTGGTTCCCCTTTATACAATCCATGAACACTACCTAAAGCTGGTGCTAAAGCATCAATACCAGTTCCTTCATAGATAGCCTTACATTCATCTAGAGTAGCATTTGTTTCGGTTGAAGTAATATTATCTTCAGTTCCTCCGATATGTCCTACTTCTGCTTCTACTGATACACCTCTTTCATGAGCATAATCTACTACTTCTTTAGTCGTTCTTACATTTTCATCTAATTCTAATCGAGAAGCATCTATCATTACTGAAGTAAAACCAGCATCAATGGCAGCTTTGCAACTATCGAATGATTGTCCATGGTCTAAATGAAGACAAACTGGTATACTCTTATCTTTAACTAAACCTTTTACCATCCCAACTATTGTCTCAAATCCACCCATATATTTAGCAGCACCTTCACTAACTCCTAAAATGACAGGAATATTTAATTCTTGGCACTCTTCTAATATATATTTTGTCCACTCTAAATTATTAATATTAAAGTGTGGTACAGCGTACTTTTCACGCTTAGCATTAGCTAACATCTCATTAAAATTTACTAACATATAATCACCCAAATTAATCATAAAAAATATTATATTTTTTGTCAATTAAATAGCTTGATTATACGTTAATTTGTCGTAAATTATTAACTTATAAAATATTTAAAAGAAAGAGCTAATAAAATAATTATTCCTAAGTATGTAGCATAGTCATGATACTTATATTTTATTTTATTTCCTATAGTAATTCCAATGAAAGTAATTAAACCACTAACAGTAGAAAAAATAATAGAAACTAAATAAATATTAACTTGTTTAAGACCTAAAGCTAATCCCACTAGTAAACTATCAATACTAACTGTAAAAGCTATTAAGACAATCATAAATATATTTTTAATAAAAATAGTTTCTTGATTATCTTTTGATTTATATATTTCAATAGCTAAAATTAAGAAAATAAAAGAAATAATAAGATTAGCTTTCTCTATTAGTTTATTTATTACTAATAAACTAATTACATTGCCTATTACTGGCATTAGATAATGAAATAATCCTACTATAATTGGTAAAAGATATATGTTTTTATTAGAATTAGTAGTTCCGATTGCTAAAGATATTGAAAAAGCATCAATACTTAAACTTAAAGCAATTAAAAAATATATAAGGATAATAATATCACCTATATATTTTATTCTAAAAAATTATTAAAAATACTTATTTATTATATCTTTTATTAGAGAAGGATATTCTTTGGTTTCTTCATCTATTAGGCATAAAGGAGGAAATAATACACACCAAAAGTTTTTACCTTTTCCTTCTCCGATAGTAATGACTAAAGATTCATATTTTCCACTAGGATAAGTTACATTCTTATACTTTTTTTCTGGAAAATAATTTTTTCCATAATTTATGTGGAAATCTTTATCTGAATTGTTATTATTTATAGTTTTATCCACAATTTTTGTGAATTCTGGTAAGTTTCTTTTTAAGTATGTTCTTTCAGCATCAATATTATTAATATTTTTATTAATTATTTCCTTAGATAAATTATTTACTATTTCTTTCTTTAATTTCTGATCTTCAATATCATTACTATTAGCAATTACTCTAAATCTTATTGATTCTTTAGGGATAATAATTTCTTCTTGTTTATTAATAACTAATATAGTCATTATGATTCCTAAAATTATAACTATTTGTTTCATATAAAAACCTCACTTTCATAATAATAGTGAGGTTTATTAATAATTTTTATTCAATATTTTTATAAATAAATAACATTCTATCTTTTTCAGATAAGTCTTTTCTTACTTCTACACTAACATTTTCTAAATATTCATTAACTAAATTAATAATATCATCAGCTTCTGTATAACCGATTTCAAAAGCTATTAAACATTTATCTTTCATATTATTTTTTACTTTAGATAATATTTCTTTATAACAATCTAATCCTGTTTCTCCTCCATATAAAGCAATTGATGGTTCGTTATTCTTAACTATTTCATCTATATCTTCATCTTGCTTTATATAAGGGGGATTACTAATAATTAAATCATATTTCTTATCAATACCATTTAAGAAATTGTTTTGAATTAGATTAGCTTTACTATTTAAGCTTTTACAATTAATATCTGCTACTTCTAAGGCTTCTTTGGATATATCTATTAAATCCACAGAATTTGTGAACATTTTCTTTTCCAAAGTTAACCCAATTACTCCACTACCACAACCTAAATCAACAATATCAATAGGTTCTGTGAAGTTATTATTAATAATTTTAATAGTATTTTCTACTAATTCTTCTGTTTCAAATCTAGGTATTAAGACTCTCTCATCAATAAAGTACCTACTACCAAAGAAATTAACACTGCCAATAACATATTGTAACGGCCTCCCTGCTTCTAAGGCTAATATTTCTTTTTTGTATAAATCAACTAAGTCATCAGATACTATTTCTTCTAGATAATTTAGTAATTCTAATGGATTTTTATCTAGAATTTCTGCTAAAAGCAATTTTGCATGATCTGAATGACAATGACTTTTACCAAAGACTAATAATTCTTCTATAGTCATATTATTCACTTTCTTCGCCTTGTAGCTTTCTTTTTTGATCTTCTTGGATTAATGCATCGATTATATCATCTAGTGCTCCATCCATTACTCTATCTAAGCTATTAGTAGTATAACCAATACGGTGATCAGTTACTCTATTTTGCGGATAATTATAAGTTCTTATCTTTTCTGCTCTATCTCCAGTACCTATTTTACTACGTCTTTCATTACCTTCTTTTTCTAATCTTTCTTGTTCTTGTAATTCATAAAGACGAGATTTTAAGACTTTCATAGCTTGTTCTTTATTTTGAATTTGACTTCTTTCATTTTGACAAGTTACTACTAATCCAGTAGGTAAATGGGTAATTCTAACAGCTGAATCTGTTGTATTTACTCCTTGTCCACCACAACCACTTGATCTATAAATATCTATTCTTAAATCATTTGGATTGATTTCTATTTCAATATCATCATCTGCTTCTGGCATTACAAGTACTGTAGCAGTTGATGTTTGAAGTCTACCATTTGATTCAGTAACAGGTACCCTTTGTACTCTATGAGATCCACTTTCATATTTTAATAATGAATAAGCACCATTACCCTTAATTATTAACTCTATTTGACTAAATCCTCCAGCAGTACCATCTATTGAGTTATATACTTGATAAGAAAATCCTTTCTTTTCAGCATATCTTGTATACATTCTAAATAGATCTCCAGCAAATATATTAGCTTCATCTCCACCTGCAGCTCCTCTTATTTCCATGATAACATTCTTACTATCATTAGGATCTTTTGGTATCAATAATACTTCTAATCTACCATCTAATTCTTCTTTTTGAGCTTGTAATTCTTTTAATTCTTCTTTAGCCATTTCTCCTAATTCTGGGTCTTTAACCATTTCTTCTGTATTTTTAATATCCTCCAGAATCTTTTTATATTTTTTATATTCAGTAACAACTTCTTCTAAATTAGCCATTTCCTTTGAATATTCCCTAGTTTTCTTAATATCACTTAATACTTCAGGCTTGGTTAATTCATTTTCTAAATTACTATATTTTTCAAGTATAGCTTCTAATCTATCTATCATTATCTCACCTATTTCTTTGTCAGTCTTATTATAACATATATTATGAAAAAAACTAGATTATTGTTCTAGTTCTAATTCTTCTTCATCTATGATTACTAAATCTTTTAATTCTTCGTTTGTTTCTTCATCATAATCTTCATCTTCAGTATCATCATAGTTATCTTCTTCGATTTCTTCTTCATCTTCTTTTTCTGCTAATTCTTCATCTTCATCTTCT
>JAFWGF010000033.1 GCA_017512495.1 Bacilli bacterium | reverse complement strand
GAGAAATGTTTCAGGTTCAGCAAATGACTATAGTGTAAATGTATCTGGTAGAGATAAATTAAGTCTACTAGTTGATAATACTATTAGTAAGTCATATCAGTATGTTGGTGGACAAACTTTAGGTGACTTTTGCCAAAAAATTATATCAGATTCTAATTTAGATATTAATGTTATTGCTGAAAAGAATCCTGTAATTCCAGCTGAAGATTTTCCATCTTGTGAAATTGATTCTACTATCTTTGATGTTATTGATGATGTTTGTAAAAGACTTCAAGTTGTAGCAACATCTAGCCCTGAAGGTGATTTAATGTTAATTTCACCAGGAGAAAGTTTATATCCAACAGCTATAATTAATGAACAGTCTAGTCAAAGTAATAATGTTTTAGAATACTCTTATAGTGAGAATTTTACAAATAGATTTGGTACTTATAAAATATATAGTCAAACAAATCTTTCATCTTTATTAAATCCATTAGAAGATGATTTAACAGTGTATGATGTTGTAGGAAGTGCTCAAGATTCTGAAATAAACAATCAGAGAAAAATTAATATTGTAATGAAAAATTCTTATAATAAATCTCAAGCAAATGATTATGCAAAATATGTTGCTAATATAAGACGTGTAAAATCTAAAACATATCAAGCAACAATGCTCTTACATCAAGGAACAGAAGATGGAAAGATTTGGGAATATAATAAATTATATAATATAAATGATGGATTTGTTGGAATAAATACTCAAATGCTTTGTAAAAGTATAACATATAAATATGATAACAGTGGTGAAACAACTGATTTAGTATTTATAGCAAAAGACGCATTTAAAGTTCAAGCTTCAAAACCTAGAGAAGACCGCTCTAAAATAGGAGATATTTAATGAGAAATGATACAGAAGTTAAATGGTGGAGAAGTATATATAATAGTATAATCTTAAAAAGATGTACTGTTCAATCAGTTAATGATGTAAATGATATTCCAACTATGCAAATTAAATATTTAAAAGACGTTATTAAAATAGTTCAAAAACTTGGATTATATGGTATTTGTGGAAATCCACCAAAAGGTTCTAGTGGAATATTATTTCCTATTTTAGGTTCAGATTCTAATTTAGTATGTTTAGCTGATGATATTAAAAATAGATTTAAAGATTTAAAAGAAGGTGAAGTTGTAATAGGAAATTATTTAACTAAATCTTTTATTAAATTTAAGGAAGATGGTGGTGTAGAAATACATGCTAAATATATAACTCAAGTAGCTGAAGATGGCGATATATCTTTATCAGCAGGAAACAATATCATTAACTCAGCACAAGCTACAAATATTAATAACCCACTTAATGTTAATGATAATGTTACTGTTAGTAAAAAGGTTACTGCCACTGAAGATGTTATTGGAGGAGGTAAAAGTCTTAAAACTCATATTCATACTGGTGGTACAATAGATGGTAAAACAGGCACGCCTGTGTAGGAGATTAATATGGCAATAGATGTTATAATGAAAACTGGTTCTGATGGCCTCTACGATATAGAATGGGACAAGAATGGTGACTTATTAACCACGAATGGATTAGAATCAGCTCTTGATATTTCTATTTTAGGAGAATTAAGAGCTGATGAATCAGAAATGGTAATTCCGCAAAATCGTAGAGGCTGGTGGGGAAGTACAGTTCTTGGTTATGAACAAGGCTCTAAACTATGGCTATTATCGCAAGCAAGAAAAACAGAAGAAAACAGAATTCTTTCTGAACAATATGCTTATCAAGCATTACAATGGATGCTTGATTCTAAAATTGCTAAAGAAATAACTGTAAATTCAGAGTTTACTTCAGAAGGATTATTGGTTAAAATAAAATTAGTTGCTCAAGATAATACGGTAATTAGCCGTTACTATGAAATGTGGAAATATACAGATGTTGAACATACCTGAAAAAATTAGTGAAGTTTATAATAGAATCGTTGCAGATTTTAAAACTTATAATAAAAATGCACAACCAGCTGTAAAGAATAGCTGGATTGGTTCAATTTTAGTTGCTCTTGCTGGAAGAATTTTTGATATTTATAAAAAATTAAATTTTATTCTAAAGCAAGCTTTTATTGATACTGCATCTGGTGAATATCTAAAAAGATGGGGTAGTTATGTTAATATATATCAAAAGCAAGCAACTAAATCAAGTGGTAATTTTATTTTTACTGGAAATGAAGGTTCTCTAGTTTCAATTGGTACTCAAGTTATTGCTAATGATATTACATATACAACTAATCAAAGTATAGAATTAGTTAAAAATGAAATTACTACAACTAATTATACACAAGAACTTGATTTAGTTACTATAACATTTGAAAATAATCATAACCTTGGAACAGGAATGACTATTAAAATAAATAATATTGATTGTGTTGTAGAGGTTTTAGACGCTAATACTATTCAAACTTCTATTCAAGATACATTATCTGGTTCAATAACTATAGAATATGTAAGTAATATAGTTTCATGTATTCCTAGTGAATATGGTAAAAGCACAAACTTAGTTTCAGGTGAAACAGGTAAAACACAAACAGTTATAAGTGGAGTAAATATTAACTGTTATACTGATTATAAAGGTTTTACAGGTGGACAAGATATTGAATCAGAAGAAAATTTAAAAGCAAGAATTATTTATCGTTATCAAAATCCTGTTACTAACTTTAATAATGCAGCTATTGTAACATTCGTTCGTAGTCTTTCAGAAGTTGGTGATGTAAAAGTATATGATATAACTCCAGCTGTAGGACAAGTTACTATTTATTATTTATTAGAAGATAATAAAATTCCAGATGCTGGACATGTTCAATTAGTTACTAGTAGTATTGATACTGATTTACGGCCGGCAAATACAGATATGTCTGATATATTTATATATGCAGGAATTCCAGTAACTATTAATCCAGTTATAACAAATCTTCAACCTAATACTACAGCAATGAAAGAAGCAGTTTCTAATTCAATAACTGAGTATTTTTCAAATATGAAAATTGGTACTAATTTTTATCGAAATGACTTGATTGAAGTAATTAAAAGCTCGATTGATATGGAAACAGGTTTAGGAGTTACTTCTTTTACTTTAAACCCATCAATAGTTGATATTACTGTAACTAATGGACAATTTATAAAATTAGGAAATATTACAATATGATAGAAAAATATTTACCAAAAGATTTTTACTGGCTTGGGGCAAAAGCCCAAGGAAAAAACCTAAAAAATATGTTTTTAGGTTTAAGTAAAGAAGTAAATCGTGTTGATGCTAAAGGTAAAGAAATTTTAGATGAATTAGATATTAGAAAAACTAATAAACTTTTATCAGAGTGGGAAAATATGCTAGGTATTCCTGGAACTTTTCTTGATACATTAGGAACTACTTTTGAAAAAAGAAAACAACTTATATTAATTAAATTAGCAGCATTAACTGCTCAAACTACTCAATCTTTTATTGATATTGCTGCTTTGTTTGGATATAATATTACAGTTGTTTCAGATATGACTGATTATTATCCTGGAGAATCTAAAAAATCTAAATTTACTTTTATGATTGATTTTTTTGGAAAAAGTTCACCAGCGAGATTTTCATTAACATTTCCTATTCAATTCCAAGATAATATTGATGATTTTTTAAACTTTTTTAGAACATTAATTCCATCTAATGTTCAATTATTAAAATTTATAGAATGTCCTTATGAGTATTGGGAAAATCCAGTGATAACTGAAAATGGCGAAATGGGTGAAAATAGATTTGCAGTTACAGCTGGAACCGATACATTAAATGCGTATAAAGCATCTGATGGAGATTCAACTACATATTGGAGAGGATATTGGATATTATATTATTGTCCATATTTGTTAGTTCCACAAAAGATAGAATTAACATGTAACTCAATGCCTACTAGTTATACACTTCAAGGGAGTACAGATAATATTAATTTTGAAAATATTACAGTAGAAAATGACTTTACAATAAATACGCCAAATAGTTATAAATATTTTAAGTTTACAAGTACAGAAAGTGTAGATATAATAGAATTAAAGATTAAAGGAGTTTATTTAAGATAATGGAAAATATAGCAACTAAAACAGATGGTTCTATTCTAACGCCAGAAGAATTTAATCAAATTCCAGAAGAAATTGAGAATGCAATTTTGTCTTCTGGACAAATTTTATCAGAAAATGATACTAATCAACTTGCTAAAACTATTGTTGCTTATGCAGGTGCTGGTTCTTGTTACGATGTAGGCGGAACTGCTAATAATTTAGTATTAACTCCTCACAATGATTTTATTTCACCTATTAGATATTATCAAAATATGATAATTAATTTTATACCAACAGCTCAAAACACCGATGCTGTTAGTATATCAATAAGTGGATTAACATCTGTTAGTTTAAAAGATAGTAATAATCAATCTCTTGCAGCAAATAAATTAGCTATAGGTACTCCATATTCAGCATTTTTTAATGGTACTAACTTCCAATTAATAGAATCAGGTGCTGCTATTGATGGTAGTAATATTACTAGTGATTTTTCAGTAAATGTTTTTAGAAGTAAAATATCAAATGTAATTCTTGCATATTCAAATAATGGAATTACATATAGTGGTGCTATATTTACTATTAAATCTGGATTTCAGGTTTTAATTCCAAATGGAAAAAGTACAAATAATAATTTAAGTTCTATTGAAATATATGTTTCACAAGATGCTAATTATAATGCTCCAACAACAAATGGAACTTATTATCTATTTATGAAATCTGATAAAAGTTTAATTTGGAGTAATAGTTACAGTGAATCACTATCAGCGCCAACTGCTGATTCTTCTAAAATAGAAGCTTATTATAATGTTACACAAAATAAGATGTATTATCATGCAAGTGGTTCGAGTAGTTGGAGTGAATCTTTATCTGTTTATTTAGGAACATTTACTATTTCAAGTGGTGTTATTTCAAATATTACTTTAAAGAATCCGATAAGATTAGATAATTTTGATAATGTTAGTCTCAATGGTAACCAAACTATTAATGATATTAAAACATTTACATCTAGTCCAGTTCTTCCTACTCCATCTAGTGGAGATAATTCAACTAAAGGTGCTACAACTGCTTTTGTTAAAACTTTATGTGATACTAAACAAGCAACAATTACAGGTGCGGCAACAACGATTACGGGAAATAATTTAACTGCGAATAGAGCTCTTGTTTCAAATGCAAGTGGTAAAGTTGCAGTTTCAGCAGTAACAAGTGTGGAATTAGGTTATTTAAGTGGTGTTACAAGTGCTGTTCAAACACAGTTAAATGCCAAAGCAACACCAGCAAACATTACTTCAGCTATAAATACATTGCTTTCCACTTTATATCCAGTCGGCTCATTGTATATAACGACAAATAACTCAGCAACCTGTCCTCTTGCTAGTTTGATGAGTGGCTCAACGTGGTCGCTTGTAGCGGCAGATAAAGCGTTGTGGACATCAAATAGAAACGGTAACACCACAATTAATGCCGGATTGCCGAATATTACAGGTGCATTCAATCAGCAATGTTTAATGAATTGGACAGATACATACGCAAGAGGTGCTTTATATCAAGGTACTGTGGATAATGAACAAAGACCACAAAATGCGGGTGGTACTGACGGTGGTAATAATTTAACAATCGCTTTTAATGCGTCAAAATCAAACAGTATTTACGGTAAATCTTCAACGGTTCAACCGCCTGCATATCGTGTTAACGTATGGCGCAGAACTGCATAAGGGGAAAATAAATGAAAAAGTATGCAAAAATAATTGATGAACAGACAAAAGAAGTTGAAATCGGTGTTGGTGTCAATGATGAATATTATATCGAAATCGGTATGAAAAAAATGGATGTTGAACAAGCATATAATGGTAATTGGTATATAAAAGGCTATACACCTGAAGAACCTGAAGAAGATAAAAAGTTAAAAGTGCGTTTAATTAAAAATTCATATTTAGATTTATCAGATTATACTCAATTACCTGATTCACCATTTACAAGTGAGGAAAAATTTGAATATGCACAATATCGTGAGTATTTACGTAATTATACTGAAAAAGATGAATGGTGGCTTGAAAATCCATTAACTTTTGAGGAGTGGAAGGAATCTAACTAATGTGCTTTTATATATTTCTAATTCTTGAAATATTAAGCCTTAGCTTTGTTAAATATCAATCTGAAATTGCCCTTTTACAAAGTATAGTTGGATTATATATTGCTTATTATGTTGGAAAAAATCCAACAATTCAAAATATAAATTGTGTATTAGTTTTATTTTTATATGGAATTTGGGTATTTATAACACAAATAATAGTTTATGATTATTCATTATTTGCTCAATATATTGAAAAATTTATATTAGCATGGTTTCTAGCATTTGAAAGATTTAAGAGTTATGATTTATTTTCTGATGAATATAATAAAGAGCATGTCATGTTAGCATTATATTCTAGAAAAACTAATCTTCGTTCATATATTCTAGGGCTATTTGGACTAGATTTATGCTCAATGGCTATTATATGTGATAATCATATTGCTCAGTTTTCTTGGAGGTCATCTGATTTAATTATAAAAAGAGTTAATATTGCTAAAATAAAAAAGAAATATGTATTAGTTGACACTGGAATTAAACCTAATGAAGAAATAATTCATAAGTTCTATGGTGTTAAAGACTATCCAGCTAGAAGAATAGAATCATTATTCTTTAGATTAAATTGTGTTAGAACTTTTAAATATTTATTGAATACTTTAGGAGATAAATGGAAATATCGTTCATTTGATTTTATTCCAGGATTTTATGCATATAGGAGAGGATTATGCCAAAAAAAGAAAAAGAATTAAAACTAAAAGAAGAAGAATTAGAGAAGTTGTTAGAAAAAGCTTTAGATAAACAACGTAAAGAATTGTTTAATCATATTAAAGACTGGACTGGATTAGACCCAGAATCTCCAGATACTGGTTTTAAAATTAGAAAAGCATTTGAATTTGCATCAGCTGCACAAGATGGATTTGAAAAAGCCATAAAGAAAACCGTTATATCAGGTTTAGCTGCTGGTTTTCTCTATGGTATATATTGTGTTATAACTCAAATGTTTGGTAAAAATTAATTACTATTCTTAGTTTCTTCTCCCATACGTCTAAGAATATATGTTGGTGATTCTTTAACATAAACAGTTTCTCTGACACCTGCTAATTTAACTATTATTTTTGTTTTATATTCATTTAAAGCGCCATATAATAATTCAATAGATTTAATATCACTAGCATGATAATATACTAGTCCACTTCTTTTATGCAACATTATCATTTTTATTTCCTTTCTTTTCTATAATTGATTTTATACTATATTTATTCCAATCATGTTCAAATATATAATCCCATTC
>JAFWGF010000003.1 GCA_017512495.1 Bacilli bacterium | reverse complement strand
TTTGAAATAACTATTCTTTATTACAATCCTAATATTACTGATAAAGAAGAGTATGAAAAGCGAATTGAAGAAATAAAGAAATTGATTTCATTAGTTAATTATAAATATCCAATTACACTATTAGAAGGAGATTATGTACCAGAAAAGTTTTTTGAAATGGCTAAGGGATTAGAAAAAGAACCAGAACGTGGAAAACGCTGTTACAAGTGTTATGAAATGAGATTAGAAGAAACAGCTAGACTTGCTGATAAATTAGGTTTTGATAACTTTTGTACAACATTAACTTTATCTCCTCATAAGAATGCTAATTGGGTTAATGAAATAGGCGAAAGACTAAACAAAGAATATCAAGCTAATTACTTGTATTCTGATTTTAAAAAGAAGGAAGGGTATAAAAGAAGTATTGTCTTGTCTAAAGAGTATAATTTATATAGACAAGATTATTGCGGATGTATTTATTCTAAAAAATAATAGATAGGAGCTGATAATATCAAAACTAGCAAGATGATTAAAAACTTAAAGATATTTGGAACAATTTTGGTATTATCTGTTTCTTCTTATCATGTCTGTGATAAAGTAATAGGTACTGCTGATTTTCAATATGCCATTGAAAGAGAACAAAATATTGATGATTTAAAAGATTATGTGTTACAAGGACTATGTAAGGTTGATAATAAATATTTATTATCTGCCTATGATTATAAGCATACAGACAAGTCAATTTTATATATCTTAGATGAGAACTTAGAAAGATATTCTATTAAGGAATTAGATACTTATTCTCACGTTGGTGGTATTACTTATGATCCTAAAAATGAGATTATTTGGATAACTGATAGTGAAGGAGTAATTGTAGCTTATGACAAAAGTGAAATATTAAGTCACCATCCCCTAATAAATTCTAATTGTAAAAGAGTTTATGTAGGTAGAGATTTAGATAATATTTTTGGAGAGTGTTCTGCAGCATATATTACATATCATGATAATAAATTATATGTAGGTAATTTTAATACTAAGGGTAATACTATTATTAAAGAATTTAAAATAAATGAAATTGGTATGATTAATCCGTTTGATTATAGAACTTTTAATGTTACAGGGTTTATTCAAGGAATTACATTTTATGAAGAAGATGATAAAAACTATTTAATTGTCTCTTCATCTTTTGGTAAACGTTTTGATTCAACTCTACAAGTATATGATTTTGATACACTTGAAAGAGTTAATCGTATTAAAGCAAATGAGATGATGGAAGAGATTATTGTTGATGATAATGAATTAGTCACAATATATGAATCTAATGCTAAAGTGTATAAGCGACATAAAAAAGGAACGGATATAATTACTTTAGATATTAATAAAATACTTACAAAATAAATAAAATTTGATATACTATAATAGAGGGTGATAAATATGAAATATTATTGTATTGGAATTAAAGGAACCGGAATGTCTACTTTAGCACAGATATTGCATGATTTGGGTAATCAAGTGTCTGGTTATGATGATGCTAAAGAACATAAATTTACTGAAGTCGGTTTAGAGGAAAGACATATTCCTATTTATTATGATGGTAATCATGAAATAGATCCTGATACAGTTGTTACATATAGTGTTGCATTTAGTGATGAGCATCCTGAAATTCAACGTGTTAAAAATTTAGGTTTAAAGATTATTAAATACAATGAATTAATGGGTGAAGTAATTAATATGTTTAAATCTATTGGAGTAAGTGGAACTCATGGAAAAACAACTACTGCATCATTAATTAGAAAAATATTAGAACAAGCTGGAGGATGCAATTATTTTATTGGTGCTGGTGATGGATATGCTTCTGCTGCTAATGACTATTTCGTAGTTGAAAGTGATGAATTTAATCGTCATTTTACTGCATATCATCCTATGTATTCAGTTATTACTAATATAGAAGCTGAACATTTAGAATGTTATAAAGATATTGATGATATTAGAGATGCTTTTGAAACTTTTGCTAATCAAACATCTAAATTAGTAGTTGCTAATGGAGATAATCTTGAAGTTAAAAAGATTAATTATAATACTAGAGTATTATTCTATGGATTTGGTTTTCATAATGATGTTATTATAAAGAATCTAAGATTACTTGAAGAAGGTTCTAGATTTGATATTTATATAAATGAGGAATTATATGGTAGTTTTGAAGTTCCTTTATATGGAAAACATATGGTATCTAATGTTTGCGCTGCTATCTTAATTTGCCGTGAATTAGGTATTGAAAAAGAAATAATTCATGAAGCGTTAATTAATTTTAAAAATGCTAAGAGAAGATTTGCTATTGAAAAAATTAGAAATACTATTATTGTAGATGATTATGCTCATCATCCTACAGAGATAAAAGCTACTATTGAGGCAGCTAAACAAAGATTTCCTGATAAGAGAATTGTCGTTATTTTTAGACCTAATACTTATTCTCGAACTAAAGATTTTAAAAATGAATTTATTGAAGCATTAAATACTGCTGATAAAGCCTTTTTAACAGCTATTAAGTGTGATCGAGAAGATCCTAAAAAGTATCCTGGTATAAGCTCAAAAACTATTATAAATGGCTTAAATGATGGTGATGATATTAGTGTAGATACTATTTCTAAACTACAACCTGAATTAGATTCAGTAATATGTATATTAAGTTGTGCTTATGTAGATGATATATTAAATGCTGTTAGAGAATTTATTGCTAATCAGCCAGAAGATGAAGAATAATTATATGAGACGTTGAAATAATCAATGTCTCTTGTATTATTGGAGGTAAACATGAATGAATTAGTTTATAAATATTTTAAAGAAATTTCTAATATACCTAGAGAAACTTATCATATTGATGCTATATCTAATTATTTAGTTAATTTTGCTAAAGAAAGAAATTTAGAAGTTTATCAAGATGAAACTTTAAATGTAATTATTAAAAAAGATGCTAGTATAGGTTATGAATCTCATGAACCAGTTATTATCCAAGCTCATATGGATATGGTTTGTCAAAAGACTAAGGATAGTAATCATGATTTCTCTGTTGATCCAATTGAGATAATAGAGGATAACGGCTTTTTAAAGGCTAATCAGACTACTTTAGGAGCTGATAATGGAATTGGTATGGCTATGGCTCTTTCACTGCTAGAAAGTGATTTAAATCATCCTAAACTAGAAGTATTATTTACTGTTAATGAAGAAGTTGGTATGGAAGGAGCTATTAATTTAGATATCAATCTTTTATCAGGTAATAAATTAATTAATATAGATTCAGAAGATGAAGGTATTTTAACTGCAGGTTGTGCCGGAGGAGTTCGTGTAGA
>JAFWGF010000032.1 GCA_017512495.1 Bacilli bacterium | reverse complement strand
TCATTTGAATCGTATGCAATTGGAAAAGTCATTAGGAATTGAAAAGGAATGGCCTACATATGAAGAAAAAGAAATGAAAAAATGGGATCAAAGATATCTTCCATATCGTGTAACTCCATTTGAAGGAAGATTACTAGAAGAGTTTAGTATTAACAATTTAGATGAATTAGCTAATGCAGATTTAGATGAAATTATGGATATAGCTTCTCAAACTATTATCGATTTTCAGTATTTTCCTGAAATGAAAACTGATATAAAAACACATTTGGGATTAATTGTTAAAGAATATAAAACGGCAAATTTAAAAAAACAGACAGAAAAGGTTGAGAATAATGGACAAGCAAAATAAATACTTAGAATTAAAAATCAAACTTAAAGATATTTATAAATCTGATGAAAAAAAGATACTGATAAAACTTTAATTGAACAAGTTCTAACTTTATTAGAAGTAGATAAATTAAATAAACTTAGTAAATATACTATTGCAAAGAGTGATACTGCAAAAATATTAGATATTGTTAATCAATCTATCGCAGGATATAGAATTTATCTTGATAATCTAATTGATGGTGATCACAAAGTTATCTATATAAATGAATATCGTGAAATAAAAAACAGATTAGAAGAATTAATTAAACTAAGAAATGAAATAGAAGATTATTGTAATGTGCAAATTATACCATATGAAGATAAATATGAAGAGTTATTATATGAATTAAAAGAATCTTTAACTGGCAACCCAGCAACTTTATTATTTGAAAGATTATTGACTATTAAAGATGATAATGATACTAAAAATATATATGATACTTTAGAAAATCAAAAGTTCTATATTGACTTAAAAAAATGTATTAATATTGATAGAGAAAAGAAAAAGAATTTAAAGATAGTTGAATTATGTGAAGATATTATATCTTATAGACATACTTTAAGAGAAAATATTAAAAAACTTATTGAATATAATCAATTATGTGCTGAATTAACAAGTAAAATTGGTATTGAATCAATTGAAGAATTAAAAAAGAAAAAAGAAAGATTGCAAGAATGTAATAAAGAATTATTATCTTCTGGATTATCTAATTTATTGTTAGGTTTAAATACAAATTTAAAACTAGCCTTAAATAGAAGTAATACTCCATTAGATTTCTATCTACAAGATGTAAAAAGTGAAGATGATTTGATTGCTTATTTTATTGAAATAAAAGAATTACATGATAGAGTATATCAATATGTACATAGAAGTTTTGTCTTTGAAGAAATGTATTTAATGAATACTGCGGATCCTGTTGCTTTAACTATAACAAATACTGATATGGAAACAGCTAGGTTGTTAGTTAATTTTGCTAAAGAAGACGGTAATCCTTCATTGAAAACAATGTTAGTAGAAATGGTTTTAGCTATGGAAACTACGCCAATTGAAGACATGAATGTCAATGAAAAAGAATTCATTGGTATGAAAAAGCATTTATCTAAAAAATGTAAAAGTAAAGATGATGAATTCTTTGAAAGATATACGAATATAATGAATAATCATGAAAAAGAAAGAGTAAATACTAAATAGTATTTACTTTTTTTGTCAACAAAGTGTCAAGTTAGTAAAAAAATATACTTTTAGGTGTTTATAAATAGTATAAAAGTGTTAAAATACTGGTTTATTGGGGTGATAAAAATGGAAATATTTGATAATTTTTGTAAGCACTTAAGTGAGATAACAACAATAAACTATAGTATTATTTCAGTTGTTTTATTAACTATTATTACTTTAATATTTTTCGCCATAGTTAAAATGGTCATCACTTGGTGTATTAAAAGAAAAATGACAGGTAGAGGAGAATATGTAGTTAATCAATCATTAATGGTAATTACTAATATGATTGAAGTTTTCTGCTTATTATTAATTTTTGCTGAATATATCAAAAATATGATGACATTAATTTCAGTAGTATCTGCAGCTATGACAATTGCTTTAAGAGAGGTTATTGTTAATTTCTTTTGTGGAATCTATATAAAGACAAAAAAACCATTTAAAGTAGAAGATAGAATTCAAGTAAATGACATAAAAGGTGATGTTATGAAGACATCAATATTATCATTTGAAATATTGGAAGTATCTACAAAAGAAGAAAATGGACAATCTACTGGTGTAGTAGTAACTTTTCCTAATTCAATTATCTTTACAACTCCTGTTAAAAATATTAATAAGGGATTTAAGTATATTTGGGATGAACTAGTTGTTAAAATAGATCTTGATAGTGATTTAGCAAAAAATAAACAAGAAATATATAGAATAGTAAATAATTTAGATGATATTAAAAGTATTCCTCGTAAGATGAAGAATCAAATAAATGAGGTTAATACTACTAATAGAGTTTATTTTAATAAGTTTGATCCTATGATATATACTAGAATAGTTGATAATCATATTGAATTAACAGTTAGATATTTAATTCATCCTAAAAAAGCTAGATATGTAGAAAGTGTTATCTGGAATAAAATATATTTGGCTTATAAAGATGAAAAGATTAATTTATATACTGGGGCATAACCCAGTTTTTTTGACTATTATGCATTTTTGGAGTATAATATGTCACCAATCAGGGATGATATGATGAAAAGTATATTTAATGAACAAAGATATTTAAATGGTGATATTGAAGCTTTAGAAGAAATATATGAATTGCAAAAAATACATTTAGAAGAAGAACTAGTAGATAAAGAAAAGTATCGTGAGACAATTATTGATTATGATTTGTTTTTAAATGAAGTAGTAGATGAATTGTTGAAATATGATTTAAATAATTCATTAGAATACTCAATAGCTTTAAGCTATTTATTAGATTGTGGATACTTATCAAATGATCGAACTTTTAAACATAAAGTAAGTAATCAAGAAATAATAGGAAAACTAGGTATTAATGTAGTATTAGGTGAAGGATGTTGTCGTAATATTAGTGATTTTCATAGAGATGTTTTTAATAAATTACAACTATCTATCCAACCATTTTATTGTTTCCAAGGAATAGGAAAAGGAACTAATAGAGGTGCTAATCATATTGTTAATTTAGTTGACTATAAAGATAATAAATATGCGATTGATTTACATAATTATTGTTTTCTTTACCATTTTACAAAACCGTTTGTTATGGAATCAATATCTATATTTAATAGAGATAAGTTGTTATATAAACCATATTATGGAATAATCTTAGGAGAAATTGATTTAGATACAATTAAAGAAAATATTAAGAAGTTTGAAGAATATTCTAAAATGAACCCTATTAGTTCAATCGAATATCATGATGATATTAAATATAGAACAAAAGAATTAATGAGAAGTAATAAAAATAATCTTGAAAAATTTGATTGTAAAACTAAAGCATTAAAGAGAAAAATTGCTTCTAGTATGAACGAATAATTGAATTTTTGAAAGAATTGTGGTATAATATGCGCATTGTGAGGGGGAAACTGTATGGTTGATATAGAAAGAAAAGAATTCAAAAAAATAATTTCTAAATTAATTAAGAAGGATAAAGATAATAATTCATATATTGATTTTGATGAATTTAATGCTTTATATTTTACTGATGAAAATAGAAAAGAAATTATTGAAATATTAGTAGAGAAAAATATTGAATTAAGAAAGATAGTAAAAGAAGAAAAAAAAGTAAAAGATGAAAAACTTGAACCTGTCTTTATACCTGCTACTGTTGATAAAAGTAGATTTTCTCGTGAACGTAGATTTTACAATATAATTCAAAGAGTAAGACGAAGTTTGTTGGAAGAATTAGGTAGAGAACCAACTAATTTAGAATTAGCTAAAGAGGCAGGAACTTGTCCAGAAAGAATAGAAGAAAATGCTTTCTTTGTTGAAAGATGTAGTAACATTGCTGACTATGAAGAATTAAATGAAGTAGTTGGTACTGATATGAATGCTTCTTTTGTAGGACAAGAAGATTATCAAGAAGATCAATATGTTAATATATATCGTCAAGAACTTAGAAAACTAGTACTAGATTATTTATCTTCTGTATTTGAACCATTAGAAGTAGAAATATATAAATACTATTATGGATTAGATGACGAAGGTAATCATAGTATAAATGAGACTGCAGATAAATTTAATTTAAGTAAATCTGATATAGCCAAAGTTATTTTTAATGCGAATAGAATAGTAAAAAAACTATTATGGAAAAATAAATGTGATGACTATATTTATGATTTAGAAATGGTTAAAGAAACAAGAAGGATTTAAGAAAAAATCCTTTTCTTTTTATTAATTTTTAGCACTCGCAGTTGACAACTGCTAAAAAGAGTGCTATAACTAATTCTAGGAGATGATTTTAATGGCAAAACAAGAGTTTAAATCAGAATCAAAAAGATTATTAGATTTAATGATTAATAGTATTTATACAAATAAAGATATATTTTTAAGAGAATTAATTAGTAATGCTAGTGATGCATTAGATAAGCTATATTATCGTAGTTTAACTGATAAGAAAATCAAGGTAAAGAAAGATGACTTAGCTATTGAAATAGAATTTAATAAAAATAAGCGTACTCTAACTATTAAAGATAATGGTTGTGGTATGACTAAAGAAGAATTAGAAGAAAATTTAGGAACAATTGCAAAAAGTGGAACATTAGCTTTTAAAGAAGAAATGTCTAAAGAAGAAAAAGCTAATATTATTGGACAATTTGGAGTAGGTTTCTATTCATCGTTTATGGTTAGTGATAAGATTACTGTAAAATCACATAGTGTTGATAGTGAAGAATCATACTCTTGGGAAAGTGAAGGAGTAGATGGTTATACTATCAAAAAATGTAAAAAAGAAGATGTTGGTACTGAAATAATTTTAAGTATTAAAGAAGATACTGATGAGTTTGATTATTCAAAATATTTAGATGAATATGAATTGAAAAACTTAATCAAGAAATATTCTGATTATATTAGTTTTCCAATTAAAATGGAAATTACTCATCATGAATTAGTAGATGAAGAAAAGAAAAAATATGAAGATCATAAAGAAATAGAAACTATTAATAGTATGGTTCCTCTATGGAAAAAGAATAAAAGTGAAGTAAGTGATGAAGACTATGAAAACTTCTATATGGATAAGTTTAGTGATTATGATAAACCATTAAAAGTAATTGCTACATCAGTAGAAGGAATGACATCTTATAAAGCTTTATTATTTATACCTAGTCATGCTCCATATGATTACTATACACAGGATTATGAAAAAGGATTAGCTCTTTATTCTAATGGTGTAATGATTATGGAAAAATGTGCTGATTTATTACCAGATTATTTTAGTTTTGTAAAAGGTGTAGTAGATAGTGAAGATTTAAATTTAAATATTTCTCGTGAATTACTACAAGAATCTCAAAGTTTAAAATTAATAGCTAAGAATATTGAAAATAAAATTCGTAAAGAATTAGAAAAAATGTTAAATGATAATAGAGAAGATTATATTTCTTTCTTTAAAACATTTGGAGTTCAATTAAAATATGGAGTTTATAATAACTTTGCTCAAGATAAAGATAAACTAAAAGATTTAATAATGTTTCATAGTGCAAAAGAAGATAAATTAATCACAATGGCTGAATATGTATCTAAGATGCCAGAAGATCAAGCAAACATATATTATGCTTCAGGTTCTTCAATTGAGAAGATTAAATCAATGCCTCAAGTAGAACAAGTATTGGATAAAGATTATGATATTTTATATTTAACTGAATATGTAGATGAATTCTGCATTACTGCACTTCAAGATTATGAGGGTAAGACTTTTATTAATGTAAGTAATGGAGATTTGGATTTAGAAAGTGATGAAGAAAAAGAAGCTCTAAAACAAGTTAATAAAGATAATAGTGATTTACTTAAAGCAATGAAAGAAGAATTAACTGAAGTAGGAGATGTACGCTTTAGTAATAAATTAAAGACTCATCCAGTTTGTCTAACTACTAAAGGTGATGTTTCAATTGAAATGCAAAAAGTATTCGATGCTATGCCAAATGACTTAGGTATAAAAGCAGAAACTGTTTTAGAAATCAATGAAAAGCATCCAATTAGTGATAAATTAAAAGAATTATATAAAGAAGATAAGGAAGAATTTTTGAAATACACTAAGATATTATATAGTGAAGCTAGAATAATAGCTGGTCTTCCTATTGATAATCCTACTGAAATTAGCAAATTAATCTGTGATTGCTTATCAAAATAAGATCATTTGATCTTATTTTTTTATAATTAGTATCTTTTATTTTTAACATTTATTTGTTATACTGTAATATAGATAATAGAGGGTGATTAGGATGCTAGGGAAGATAGAAGAAATTGTTGACAATACGGTTATTATAAAATTAGATATCGATATTACTCAACAGCCTAATTTAGTAAATTTACATGTTATTTTTGAAGACGGTGGTCCTAGAAAAATAGTGGCCGAAATTGGAAATGTTACTAAGACACATATGCATGCCAATTTAGTAGGTGAAATTAGAGATGATAATTTCGTGCCTGGATCTAATGTAAAACCAAGATTTAATAGTACAGTTCGTCTTATTAAAATACCAGAATTAGAATTAATCTTTGGAAAACAAGAATTATTACCAGGATATACTAATTTTGGAACTAGTAATGTATATGAAGGATATAAAATAAATGTTGGTGTAAATGAATTCTTTAATAAACACTTTTCTATCATTGGTGTTTCAGGATCAGGTAAAAGTAGTACAGTTGCTTCATTAGTTCAAAAACTATATACTCAAACTGTAAAACCACCAATTAACTCATCTTTATTCTTCTTTGATGCTTACGGAGAATATACAAATGCATTCTCTGGAATTCATACTAAAAACCCTAATGTTATTTATAAAACATATACAACTAATGTAAAAGATACTAGCTCTGAATTAGTAAGAATACCACCATGGTTATTAGATGTTGATGATTTAGCAATGTTATTAGATGTTACTAGTCCAGCTCAATTACCAATTATTGAAAAGGCTTTAAAGTTAGTAGCTATTTTAACTGGTAGTAGTGAAAATATTATTAAAAGAAAAAATGATATTATTGCGAGAGCATTACAAGATATATTATTAAGTGGAAAAGATTCTACTAAAATACGAGATCAAGTAGTAGGTGTATTAGCTAGATTTAATACTCCGACATTAAATTTAAATAGTAAGATTGTACAACCAGGATATGTTAGAACTTTAAAACAATGTTTATATGTTGATAAAACTGGTAAAATGCAAGAAATGGAATTGGTTGTAGAATTTGTAAGCGGATATATTTTAGATGAACAAATAGAGATACCAGAAAGTGAATTAAATAGACATTATTCTTTAAGTGATTTGGAATTAGCTATGGAGTTTTCTTTAGTTAATGAAGGTGTTTTAAAGAGTGATAAAGTTTATGATACAGCTAATATTTTAAGTGTTCGTCTACATTCATTAGTTACTGGAGATAATAAAGATTATTTTACATATCCAGAATATGTTACTAAAGATGAGTATATTGAAAGATTAATGATAGATAGGCAAACTAATAAAAAAGCGCAAATAATTAACTTTAATATTAACTATGTTGATGATAGAATTGCGAAAGCAATGACTAAGATTATTTCAAGAATGTTATTCTTAAAAGCTGCGAATATTATGCCAAGAGGTAGTAGAGCCTTTCATATAATTATTGAAGAAGCTCATCGTTATGTTCAAAATGATTCTGATATAGAAATTTTAGGATATAACATATTTGAAAGAATTTCTAAAGAAGGACGTAAGTATGGTGTTTTCTTAGGATTAATAACTCAACGTCCAGGAGAGTTATCTTCAACTTGTGTTTCTCAGTGTGCTAACTTTGTAATATTGAGAACTGTTCATCCTAATGATTTACAATATGTAAAGGATATGGTTCCTAATATAACACAAGAAATTATGTTGCAACTTAAGAACTTAAAACCAGGAAATTGTATTGCCTTTGGAACAGGATTTAAAGTTCCAACATCATTATATGTTGATAGACCAGATCCACCACCATTATCTAATGATGTTGATTTGGAAAATGTATGGTTTAATGAAAATCAACCAGATGAAATTGCGATGATGACAGCAAACTCTAATAATGTACAGGATATAATGAAACAACAACAAGTTAGTGCTGGTGGACAAGCTGTTTCTCAAGAACCACAGTTAATGAATAATAGATTTATTCAAACACCAGTAGGACAGCCAATGCCACAGCCTATGGGTCAACCAATGGTACAACCTGTGTCACAACAACCACAACCAAATCCAATGTTGGTTCCTAATAGTGGTCAAAACAATGTGTAAATTAAGTGTCTAGCTTAATTTATACTTTTTCTTTTTTTGAAAATATGATAAAATTAATTAGGATTATGTTATAAAAATATGGAGGAATAAGATATGAAAGATAAATTAAAAGGTTTATTCAGTGGAGAAGAAACTCAGGATGTTGCCGGAGAAGAAGGATACTATACAACAAGTCGTGAAGAATTTCATGAACAAAATGGGATAGCTGGATCTAAAATGATGTTACTAGAACCAAGAGCTTATTCTGAAAGTCAACAAATAGCTGATTATTTAAAAAATAGAAGCGCTGTAGTTGTAAATTTAAAAAGAGTAACTCCAGATCAAGCTAAAAGAATTGTCGATTTCTTATACGGTACTATTTATGCCATCGGAGGAGATATCCAAAAACTAGGTGGAGGAATATTTTTATGTACACCTAATAATGTAAACGTAGAAGGTAAGATTAGTGATGAAAACGCATCATCTAAATCAAAAGGTAAAAAAGAAACTAAAGATGAAGAGGAAGATTTCTTTTAATTAGTAATTACATTCTGAGGTGATTATATGGAAAAATTTAGTTATGAAACTAATGGATATAATCGTAGTGAAGTAAATCAGTTTATTAGTGATGTAATTAAAGAGACAGAAAGTATTATTTCTAGAGTAAAAAAACAAAGTACAGAAATAGAAGATTTAAAAAAAGAATTAGAACACTATAAAAATTTGGAAAATGCTTTAAACAATGCGGTTATAAGGGCAGATGAAACAAAAGCTGATATTACAAAGTTAGCTAATGAAGAATCTGAATTAATTATTAGAGAAGCAAAGATAAATGCTTCAAGAATTGTCAATGATGCCTTGTTAAAAGCTGCAAAGATTGAAAACGAAAGAGAAACTTTAGAAAGAAATATGAAGATATTTAAAAGAAAATTAAAACTAATTGTAGAACAACAATTAGCTATAGTCGATGAAATAGAAGTATTAGAGATAGAGGAATAATCCTCTTTTTTGTTGATAAAAAAACAAACATAATATATACTTATACTAGGTGATGATATGAGAATAGATAAAGACAATATAAAAATTATTTTGATTTTATTAGTCATATGTCTAAGTATAGGATATGCCTATATTAATAGTGACTTAAATATCAATGGTACTGCTCAAGTAAAGCATGCTAACTGGGATATTCACTGGGCAAATATTCAAGTAAAAACAGGTAGTGTAAGTGCATCTACTCCAACAATCAATAATCAGACTACAGTAAACTATAGTGTAGTATTAAATTTACCAGGAGACTATTATGAATTTACTGTAGATGCAGTAAATGGTGGAAGTATAGATGCCATGATAGATACAATAGATTCTAAACTTAACGGAGCAACTATTGTAACACTACCAGATTATTTAAAATATACAGTTACATATGAAGATGGAGTAGAATTACAACAAAATCAAATGTTAGCTGCAAACACAACAGAGAAATACAAATTAAGAATAGAATATAGAGATGACATAGAATTAAACCAAATACCAGCAAGTGATCAAACATTAAGCTTAAGTTTTACAGTGACATATAGACAAGCAAATGATAATGCAACTAGTCCAACACCAGGAGTATTACCAAGATATGATGAAAATGGTGGATGTGCAACTATCAACACAGATTCATCAGGAGGGGGAGGTAATGCTACTATGAGTGGATTAACCTTAATGATGAAGAATGCGACTCAAGGTGAAGATGACCCATCTTGGTTTACTAATACAGCAGCAAATCAATCACAGGCAGGGGTTTATACAAGAAAAGGAACAAGTAATGATAAATATCCAATATATTACTATAGAGGAGCATATGGTTCAGTAAATAATAATTTAATATTTAACAATTATTGTTGGAAGATAGTTAGAACAACAGCAACAGGAGGAATAAGAATAATCTACAATGGTCCAGCAAGTAATGGACAATGTACAACTCAAATAGGAAATACAACAATGATAACTACGTCAGCAGTCTTTAACACATCAAATAATGAGGCAAAGTATGTTAAATATGTATATGACAACAATGGAACCCCAACAGACTCTAATCTAAAGACAGTACTAGATAACTGGTATAATACAAATATGAGTAATGTAGATAATAAAATAGAGACAAGTATCTATTGTAATGATACTAGTGAATTAACAACAGAAGAAAAGAGTGCATTGAACCAAAATACATCATACACTTATTATTGCCCATTCAAAAGAGCAAGAAATGGAACTCCAACAACGTTATGCAGTAAAAAAAGTGATGCTTACAAATTAAAAGTAGGATTCTTAACATTAGATGAAGAAGCGCTCGCAGGACGTTCTTGGGGTAGCGGAATGCAAGATTATTTATATAATAATAGTTCTTCTTGGCTTGGGTCTCCTAGCAACTTCTATAGCTCTAATGCAAGTGTGTTTAGCGTCCGCAATGCGAATGACCTGAACATCCGCAATAACGTCAATTACGCTGTCGGCGTTCGTCCTGTCGTTTCCCTAGTTCCTAATACAAGCTATAGCGGAACAGGAACAACTACAAATCCATTTGTGGTAAGTTGAAAAATAGGTTGAAAACAATTTCAAAATATGTTATATTAGTCCAGAAAGCAAGTGCGAAAGACGGAAATGTTTGAAAGTTTATAGAGAGTTCTCGTTAGGTGGAAGAGAATAATAAGTATGGTATTTCGAATCACTTTCAAGTGCGATTTATGGATAAGATAAATACGGTAACGCGTTATAGTTATAGAGGTAAGTTTTACTTATAAATAAAGGTGGTACCACGAGAATTTCGTCCTTTGGATGGAGTTCTTTTTATTTTTATTATTCATAGGATTAAAGAGGAGGTTAAAATGTTATTAAATATATTTTTATTAATATTTGGCTTTGTAATATTAATTAAGGGAGCAGATTTCTTTGTAGATGGAGCTAGTAGTATTGCGGCTAATTTAAAAGTATCTAAAATGTTAATAGCTCTAACAATAGTATCTTTTGGTACTAGTGCTCCAGAATTAGCAGTTGCGATTAAAGCTATAGCTTCTGGTAGTGGTGATATAGTTCTAGGAAATGTTATTGGTAGTAATATACTTAATATTTTGTTGATAATAGGTATTAGCGCAATAGTTCATTCTTTAGGTGTAAAAAATAATACTGTAAAAAAAGAATTACCTATTACTATGTTAATTACTACTTTATTTGGAGTTTTATTATTAGATAATGTCTTTGACAAAGGAATAGCTAATAGTTTCTCTAGATCAGATGGAGTAGTATTACTATTATTTTTCAGTGTATTTATGTATTATTTAATTTCTATGTCTAGAAATAGAATAGATGAAGATGAAGTAGCACCTATGCCAATTTTAAAGTCAATTGGTTTTACGACATTAGGTTTAGTTGGAATAATATTAGGAAGCAATTTTGTGGTTGATTCAGCTACTTATATAGCTAAAGCTATAGGTATAAGTGAAAGATTAATAGCTTTAACTGTTATAGCTTTTGGTACAAGTTTACCAGAATTAGTTACTAGTGTTTCAGCTACTCGAAAAGGTGAATATGATATTGCGATAGGTAACGTAGTAGGAAGTAATATTTTTAATATTGGTATTGTTTTAGGAATACCTGTTTCAGTTTTTGGAGGAGTAGGAAGAATCACTTTTGGTTTTGTAGATATATCAGTTATGGTTATTACTGCAATTCTATTATTTATTTTCTCTCTAAATGATAGAAAGATTTCTAAAAATGAAGGAATAATATTTTTATTAATATTTATTATATATTATGGTTATATTTTGATAAGTTAGGAGTGTTAAGATGAAGTTTAAAAAATTAGATCAAGGAAAAATCAATGAAATAGAAAAAAAATACGGTGAATATTGGGAAAAGAATAAAGTATTTGAAAAAAGTATTAAGAATCGTAAAGATAGAGAAAACTTTGTTTTCTATGATGGACCAGCTACAGCTAATGGAATGCCTGGTATTCATCATATGATGGCTAAGTTATTGAAGGATACTATTTGTAAGTATAAAACTATGCAAGGATATCGTGTAGTTAGAAAAGTAGGATGGGATACTCATGGATTACCAGTAGAAGTTCAAGTAGAAAAAGAACTAGGATTTAATGGTAAAGATGATATTGAAAAATATGGTATCAAAGAATTTAATCAAAAATGTCGTGAAAGTGTTTGGAAAAATGAAGAATACTTTACTAGATTCACTAGAGAAATGGGACAATTTATTGATTTAGAAAATCCATATGTTACTTATGATAATAACTATATTGAAACTGAATGGCATATCTTAAAGAAAATCTTTGATGATGGATATATTTATGAAGGATTAAAGATAGTTCCTTGGTGCCCACGTTGTGGTACAGGACTTGCTTCTCATGAAGTTGCTCAAGGGTATAAAGAAATATCTGTTAATACTGTATATGTACCGTTCAAAGCTAAAGATGAAGAAAATACTTATTATTTAGCATGGACAACTACACCTTGGACATTACTTTCTAATGTTGCTTTAGTAGTTAATCCTAATGAAACTTATGTTAAGTGTTTATCTAAAGGATATAATTTTATCCTAGCTAAAGCTCTAGCAGATAAAGTATTAGGAGAAGACTATGAAGTAGTTAAAGAGTTTAAAGGAAAAGAATTAGAGTATCGTGAATATGAACAATTAATTCCAGAATTAAAGACTCCAAAAGATAAGAAAGCATTTATCGTTGGATGCGGGGACTATGTTACTATGGAAGATGGTACTGGAGTAGTTCATACAGCTCCTGCTTTTGGACAAGACGACTACGAAGTTGGTCTAAAATATGACTTAGCTATGTTAAATCCAGTAGGAGAAGATGGATGCTTTACTGAAGGACCATGGAAAGGACGTTTAGTAGTAGATCCTGCATTAGAATTAGATATCATCAAGTATTTAGCAGAGAATGATAAATTATTTAAGAAACAAAAGATGAACCATGATTATCCACATTGTTGGAGATGTAAAACACCACTTGTATATTATTCAAAACCATCTTTATATATTAAAACAACTGCTAAGAAAGATGAAATAATTGCCGAAAATAATAAAGTTAATTGGTTCCCAGATTATGTTGGAGAAAAACGTTTTGGTAACTGGTTAGAAAATATGAATGATTGGGCTATTTCTAGAAATAGATATTGGGGTACTCCAATCCCTCTATGGAAATGTGAATGTGGTCACCAAGAAATGATTGGCTCACGTAAAGAATTAGTTAAAAAGTCAATTGAAGATATAGATGAAACTATCGAATTACATAGACCATATGTTGATGATGTCCATATTAAATGTCCAGATTGCGGAAAAGAAATGACTAGAATTCCTGATGTAATTGACTGTTGGTTTGATAGTGGAGCTATGCCTTTTGCTCAATACCATTATCCGTTTGAAAATAAAAAATTGTTTGAAGAACAATATCCAGCAGACTTTATCTGTGAAGGAATTGATCAAACTCGTGGATGGTTCTATTCATTAATAGTTATTTCAGTATTTATGACAGGAAAGTCTCCTTATAAGAATGTTTTAGTAAATGACTTACTATTAGATAAATATGGACAAAAGATGCATAAATCTCGTGGAAATGCTATTTCTCCATTTGAAATAATGAAAGAGTATGGAGCAGATACAGTAAGATTCTATATGTTACATGCATCTCCAGTATGGACTCCATTAAAGTTTGACGTAGATGGATTAAAAGAAGTTTATTCAAAATATATTTCTACATTTAAGAATGCATATTCATTCTTTGAAATGTATGCAAATGCTGATCATATAGATCCAAGAGAATATGATATTCCAGTTAAAGATAGAGAGCTTATTGATAGATGGTTAATATCTAAATTAAATAAGTTAATTAAGAATGTAAATGAAGCTTATGCTGAATATGATTTAAATAAAGCAGCTAAGTTAATAGTACCTTTCTTAAATGATGATTTATCTAACTGGTATATCAGAAGCAATAGAAGAAGATTCTGGGATTCAGAACTTACTGAAAGTAAGAAAGCAGTATATTTAACAATGTATGAAGCATTAGTTGCTTTATGTAAGATATGTGCTACTATGACTCCGTTTATGACTGAAGAAATCTATCAAAAACTAACTGGAGAAAAATCAGTTCATTTAGCTGATTTTCCAGTAGAAAATACTGATTTAATAGATGAAGCAGTAGAAGAGAGAATGGACTTAGTAAGAGATGTATGTTCATTAGGCAGATTTGCTCGTGAAGAAGTAAATATCAAAGTACGTCAACCTATTAGTAGTTTAATCTTACCTAAGAGTGATGAAATGATTATTGGTGATTTACTACCTGTAATTCAAGAAGAATTAAATGTTAAAGAAGTAGTATTTAAACCTGATATGACTGAATACTTAGAGTATATTGTTAAACCTAATTTCAAAGTTCTAGGTAAAGAATTAGGACCAAAGATTAAAGAATTACAAGAAACTTTAAATAAATTAAGTTCTAGTGAAATAGCTAAGATAGCTGAAGAAGGATTAACTATTAAGCTAGCTGGAGAAGACTTTGAACTTAATGAAGAAAACACATTGATTTCTATTAAACAAAAAGAAGGTTATGCTTCTACTTCTAATAATAGAACTATTGTAGTACTTGATACTGAACTTACTGAAGAATTAATTCTAGAAGGACTTGCTCGTGAATTTGTACGTAAAGTACAATCACTTCGTAAAGAAGCAGACTTTGTAATTACTGATCATATTAAAGTTTATTATAATGGTACTGATCAAATCGATAAGATGTTAGATCTTTATAAAGATTATGTAATGGGTGAAGTACTAGGTGATGAATTAATTAAAGATGTTAGTTTAAAAGATAAATATAAATGTGAGCTTAATGATGAAGAAGCATATATAAAAGTAGAAAGAGTATAACTCTTTCTTTTTTTAATAAGTTATTGTAAAATATTAATGTATTATAGGAGGTATTTATGAAGAATATAGTTGCCTTAGTTACTGGTAGTAATCGTGGTATTGGTGCTGCCTGTATAGAAGAATTTGCTAAAGCAGGAGTAAATGTAGTAATAAATTATTGTCATCATGAAAGGGAAGCTAAAGAATTAGAAAAGCATATTAAAGATACATATAATGTCAAAGTATTAACTATTAAATGTGATGTATCAAAAGAAGAAGAAGTAGAACAAATGACTAATACTATTATTGATACTTTTGGTGGAATAGATATTTTAGTTAATAATGCTGGTGTATGTAGAGATAGTTTATTACTTGATAAAAATATTAAAGAATTTAAGAGAATTTTAGATGTTAATATTATTGGTACTTATCTATGTAGTAAATATATAGGTAAAGTAATGTTAGAGGCTAAGAAAGGTAAGATTATTAATATTAGTAGTACTAATGCTCTTGATACTTTTTATCCAGAAAGTTGTGACTATGATGCTTCTAAAGCTGGAGTTATTTCACTAACACATAACTTAGCTCGTGAATTTGCTCCGTTTATAAATGTTAATTGTGTTTGTCCAGGATGGGTAAATACTTCTATGAATAAAGATTTAAGTTTAGAACAAATAAATAAAGAAAAGAAAAAAATATTATTAGGTAGAATGGGAGAAGCAGATGAAATTGCTAAAGTAGTTGTCTTCTTAGCTAGTTCTAAAGCTAATTATATAAATGATTCTATAATTAGAGTTGATGGTGGAAAATTTAATGGATAAGTAGTATAATATGCGAGAAAGGAATGATTAGATGGCTTCTTTTGAAATAAGTGAACAAGTAATTAATTTAGTAAATGATTGTGAAAAATCTTGTTTAGAAGAATTTAAAAAGATAGATGAATTATGCGATTATAATAGTCTAAAAGTATTAAGTGCTTTTCATAATAATGAAGTAACTGAATCTTGTTTTAATTCAACTACTGGTTATGGTTATCATGATTTAGGTAGAGATAAAATAGAACATATTTTTAGAGATGTTTTAGGAGCAGAAGATGCAATTGTCAGAAGTCAATTTATTTCTGGTTCTCATGCTTTAAATGTTTGTTTCTTTGGACTTCTTCGACCTGGTGATATTTTATTAAGTATTAGTGGTAAACCATATGATACCCTAGATCAAGTAATTGGTATTAAAGATAATCCTAGTTCTTTAAAGAGTTTCGGAATTCGCTATGAACAAATAGATTTAATTGATAATGATTTTGATTATGAATCTATTAAGAATTTTATTAGTAATAATAAAGTTAAAGTAATAGAAATCCAAAGAAGTAAGGGTTATTCTACTAGAAAAAGTCTTAGTTTAGAAAAACTTGCTAAAGTAATTAATATGATTAAAGAAATAGACAGTAGTATTATTGTTATGGTAGATAATTGTTATTGTGAATTTGTAACTAAAGAAGAACCTACTTCAGTGGGAGCAGATATAATAGTTGGATCATTAATTAAAAATCTTGGTGGAGGTATTGCTCCTAATGGTGCATATATTGCAGGTAGACATGATTTAATTGAATTATGTGTTGAGAGATTAACACTTCCTGGAGAAGGCAGAGAAGTTGGACCTACTTTAGGTATTAATAAAAGTTTGTTACAAGGTATATATATGGCTCCTAGTGTAGTAGCTGCATCACTTAAAACAGCAATTTTAGCCAGTAAAGTATTAGGTGATTTAGGCTATGAAGTTGATCCTAAATACAATGAAGAAAGAGTAGATATTGTTCAAAATATTATTTTTAAAAACTCTAAAAAATTAATAGAATTTACTAGAGGTATTCAACAAGGTTCAGCAATTGATTCTAATGCTTTAGTAGAACCAGGAGATATGCCTGGATATGAAGATCAAATAATTATGGCTAGTGGATCTTTTACACAAGGATCATCAATTGAATTATCATGTGATGGACCATTAAGAGAACCATTTGTTGCTTATATGCAAGGTTCACTAACATATCCATATGGTAAGATAGGATTAATGAAAGCTGTTGATAGATTAATTAAAGAGGTGAATTAAATGCCAGTAGAAGGATTTTTTGCAGATTATGATTGGTTTGGCCCCTTTGGTATGATGATAATAACGATAATTGCAAGATCCGATTTTAGAAGCTATGGGAATTAAGAATGAAACAACAGAAGAAGTAGTAAATGAAGTTTCTGAAAGTATAAAGTATTGTCCAAATTGTGGAAATAAAGTAGCAGAGGGTACAAGATTTTGTACAAGCTGTGGTAAAGAATTATAGAATATTTTAGAATATTCTTTTTTTTTACACATATATTGTAGAGAACGGAGGATCATATGATAAAAAAACAAAATTTATGGTTTTTTACATTATTTAGCTTGATTTTAGTACTTGGAGTATACTATGTAACACTACCTGAAGATTTATTAGACAAAGTAAATACAGTAGTAGATAAAACAACTACTAAAGTAAAAGAAGTAAAAGAAGAAAATGCACTAGTCGCAATGAGAGTTAGTAAAGAAGAAGAAAGACAAGAAGCAATGAATGTTTTAAATGAAAAGCTAACTAACGAAAAAACAACTACTGAAGAAAAAAATAACGCTTATGAGCAATTAAAATATTTAAATGAAGTTCAAGGAAAAGAAGAATCATTAGAAAAAAGGTTAAAAAAAGAATATGACCTGGATTGCTTTATAAAAATAGATAATGAAAATGTATCTACTATTTGTATATCAAAAGATCATGATGTAAAACTTGCGAATAAAATTATGCGTACTATTCAAAAAGAATATAAAAATAGAATGAATATTACAGTAAAATTCCAAAAGAAATAATAGGTATTTACATACAACAATGATAGTTTTTTTCATAAAATAATTTAGGTGATAATTAATGAATAATATTCTTACTCCAAGAGAAAAAGAAATATTTAATTTATTAATAGATAATTATAGTACTAAAGAAATATCGGAGAAATTAGAAATAAGTGAAAAAACTGTTAGAAATCACATTTCAAATGTAATGCAAAAATTAGGTGTAAATGGTAGAGCTAGTGCAGTAGTAGAATTATTAAAATTAAATGAATTATCTATTTAGCGTACTAAATTAGTACGTTTTTTAATATATTTAAATAGGTGATATAATGAAGAATCTATTGTTAAGAAAAGTATTTACAATTACACTAACTGTATTTATAATTCTATCAGTATTTACAATTCCTACTATTAAAGAACATAATGTTTTAAGAACTAATTATGAAATTGAAACAATAACTTCATTAAAAACTACAAATATTTATTTGTTAAATGAAGATAATTTATTGGTTGAAGTAAAAGTTATTAATGAAGAAAAGGAACTTCATAAACAAATAGATAATATTATTAATTATTTAACTGTTAATAATAAACATATACCTAAAGGTTTAAAAGGCTATTTAAGTAAAGATACAAAAGTTTTAAATAGTAGTTTAGATAATGATATATTATATTTAGATATAAATTATTTGGATAATAAAAATATTCCAGGAATAGTTTATTCTTTATTATCATTAAAAAGATTTTCCAAAGTAAAAATAACTGTTAATGGTAAAGAATTAAAGGAATATCCTAATCCTATTGATAAAAGTATAGGTATTAATAATGAATATTTATTTAATAGTAGAAATAATATAAATAGAGTAGTAATCTACTATCTAGATAATATTAATAATAATGAATATTATATACCAGTAACTAAGTATTTAAATGATGATAGAGATAGAATTAAAATAATAATTGATCAGTTAAAAAATAATGATAATTTGATAAGTTTAGTTAATAAAAATCTTGAGTTAATTGATTATAGAGAAGAAAATAATATTTTGTTTTTAAATTTTAATAATAAAATAAATAAGGATATAATTGATGAAATAGCTTATTCTTGTTTTGATAATTATGATATTAATATGGTTATGTTTGAATTTAATGGTAAACGACAAGGATACCGTATCAGATAAAAAGTACTTGAAAAATAAGTACTTTTATTGTATAATTATATCTGTCAGTTGATATGTCTGCGTAGCTCAGCTGGATAGAGCAATCGCCTTCTAAGCGATCGGTCAGGCGTTCGAGTCGCCTCGCGGACACCACTGAATATTAATCGAACTATTAAGTTCGATTTTTTTTTATGTTAAAAATACATATTATGTTATAATGTTTATATAATATGGAGGGGTATTATGGACAACATTACTTTAATGGTCTTTTTTACAATATTACCTATTATTCTCTTATTAGTATTTGTTTATAATAATGATAAGTCTAAAGAACCAATATCATTATTGCTTCAAATGTTTTTCTTAGGTATGATTTCAAGTATATTAGTAATTTGGTTTTCTGATACCTTAAGAATGTTTTTTCCGTTTATGTCAAAAAAACTTGCAGATAAGAATTTTATAGAAGTAATATTATATGCATTTGTTGGAGTAGCTTTAACAGAAGAATTTTGCAAATGGTTAATGGTATATTTTAGAGGCTACAACAATCAAGAATTTGATGAAGTTTATGATATTATTGTTTATGCAGTTTTTGTTTCTTTAGGATTTGCATTTATTGAAAATATTATTTACGTATTTTATGGAGGAACACTAAGAACTGCTATTTTAAGAGCGATTTCTTCGATTCCAGGACATGCCAGTGATGCTGTTTTTATGGGTTACTATTTAAGTTTAGCCAAACAATTTCATTATAAAAACAAAAAAGATTTAGAAAAAAAATATATTCTTTTAAGTATCTTTGTACCGGCATTATTACATGGAATATATGATTATTGTTTAATGTCTAAAGTAGGAATATTAATCATAGTTTTTATAGCATTTATAATAGTTTTATACATAAATGCATTTAATACTTTAAAGAAAGTATCTTTAGAAAATAGAAAACTAATTTTAGAACATAATTTTTGTAAACATTGTGGTTATAAAGTAAAAAGTGACTTTTGTCCAAGATGTGGAGAGAGACAAGGATAAACTTGTCTTTTTTATTTTCGCAATATATAATTATATATGGAGATGATAGCTATGAAAGTACTTTTATATACTGAAGGAGAAAAAATGTTTTCTAAAAGCGGTCTAGGAAAAGCAATAAAACATCAGATGCGAGCTTTGGATTATGAAGGTGTTGAATATACAACTAATCTTAAAGATGATTATGATATTGTACATATTAATTTCTATGGACCAAAATCATACTTTTTAGCTAAAAAAGCTAGAAAGAAAGGTAAAAAAGTAGTATATCATGCACATAGTACTGAAGAAGATTTTAGAAATGGATTTATTTTCTCTAAACAGATTGCACCTCTTTTTAAAAAGTGGTTAATAAAGTGTTATTCTCTAGGAGATGTAATAATTACTCCAACTCCATATTCTAAAAGACTATTAGAAGGATATGGTATTACTAAAAAGATTTATGCTATTTCTAATGGAATTGAACTTGATAAATTTAAGACTGATAAAGAATTAGGAAAAGAATTTCGTAAGAAGTATAATTACAGTGATGATGACAAAGTAATTATTGGTATTGGTTTATATATTGATAGAAAAGGTATTGTTGATTTTGTTGAATTAGCAAAAAGACTACCAGATTATAAGTTTATTTGGTTTGGATATAGTCCTTTAAGTGCTGCTAGTAAGGCAGTAAGAAAAGCAGTTAATACAAAATTAGATAACTTAGTATTTGCTGGTTATGTAGAACAAAAAGAGATAATTAATGCAATGAATGGATGTGATTTATATCTATTCCCAACACTTGAAGAAACTGAAGGAATTCCTATACTAGAAGCTTGTGCTTGCAAGACAAAAGCTTTAATAAGAGATATACCAATCTTTGAAGAATGGTTAGAAGATGGGGTAAATACTTACAAAGCTAAAGACTTAGATGAATTTGAAAGTAAAATTGTAAAAATTGTCAACAATGAATTACCTAGTTTAGTTGAAGAAGGTTATAAAGTAGCTGAACAAAGAGATATTAAAAAGGTAGGAGCTCAATTAAAAGAAGCATATGAATTTGTTTTAAAAGAAATGTAAATTAAATGTCAATGTCAGAAAAAAGATAGTATGACTATTGACATTTTTTTAATTTGATTTATAATTGGTTTATAGACTAGTATTGTATGAGAAATTAATAAGAAAAAGCAAAGGCTTTATCTTAATTACAATTACTATTATTTTTTATCGATTATTTAATGTTTTATCTTTTTACGTAGTTAGGTATGGTATAAGTTTACTTATATTGATAGGTTAATTAGGATTAGATTTTTCATTAAATGTTTTGAACCCATAGCTAGGTATGGTATAAGCTTGCTTATATTGATAGATTAGTTAGGATTTATTTTAATAAAGATAATTGTAATGGATGATTTCTTTGTAATATTTATTAATTCTTGTATATTCTACGGATTTAAAAATTATCAAGACTAGTTTGTTATAATTTTCTCGGAGAAAGAAAACTTCAGAATAAGTTATGTGTTGTTACTGATAATAATAAGCACATATATAAAACTCGGATATAATTCCTATATAATAATCTAATAGCTTCTTTGCTTTGATTAATCGGAGAAATTGAGGTTAATGATTTTGGCAAGGGTAATCTTATTCACTATTAGATGTGAAAATTATATTGGGGAAGGAAAACCCCGCAATGATAATAGATCATACAATCAACGATTTGTTGAAGTCTATCTGAACAAACCAATAATACTAATTCTTTATCAGAGATTAATATTATCTACAAAATATATTAGTCATATATTTTTAAAAATATGAAAACATCGTTGATTTCATATTTTTTTTTGCATAAAAATATGTTATATTAATAATAGGGTAAAGATAGGGTGATTACATGAAAATATATTTGTATGCCAATAAGCAAGTAAATGTTTTTTACTTACCAGAGAATATATCAGGAAGTTATAGTTTTGATATAGATAATGAAGAAGTATCTAAATTGATTAATGTTGATGCTCGTAACGGTAAATGGGTTTTATTCGCAACAAAAGAAAGTAAATTACTAGTTAACAAAGCGTTTGCTGATGAAACAGAATTGACAGTAAATAGTTTCTATGTACTAGTTAGAGATGATATTAAATATTTGATATATGTAGAAGAAAGTGATAGTAAGAATGTTCAGACATTAACATATAATGATTCATTTAATATTACAATAGGTGCTGAAAATAGCACTGTTAATTATAATTGCCCTTATATTAATAATTTGAATTTATCAGTTCATACTGGTGAAAATGGAAGAATAGTATTAAATTTAAATCAAGGAGAAGCCTTTATTAACAAAAGACAAGTTGTTACACCAACAACTAATATTAATCCTGGTGATGAACTTGAATTGTTTGGTGCTAGAATTATGTTCTTTGGAAAAATAATTATTGTAATAGCACCACCTGAGATTTTAAGAATAGATAATGCAAAAACTTCTTTGCTTACTACTAAACTTGAAAACGTTGGAAACTTAGAAAATATTGAAATTAAGGATAAAGATTTGTTTGATGTTGATGATTATTTTTCTAAATCACCTAGACTTAGAAGAACTATTGAAACAAAAGAAATTGAATTGAGTGATCCTCCTCAAGAAGAAAAAAGTGGAGAAATGCCATTTATTTTAACTGCTGGACCAATGGCCACGATGGGAGTTAGTTCAGTTGTAATGCTATCTTCATCAATTTCACAATTAGTTTCAGGAGAAGCAGATTTAAGTCAACAAATTGGAAGTTTATTAGTTGGTATAACAATGCTTTTATCAACAATTCTATGGCCAATATTAACTTCTTCTTATAATAATAGAGTAAAAAAGAAAAATAACCAAAAAAATACAGAGAAATTTAACAAATATTTAGAAGAGAAAAAAGTAGAATTAGAGAATGAAAGAAAGCTACAAAAAGAAATTATTAAGGAAAATGTAATTCCATTAGAAAATTGTGTCGAGAATTTAAAACATAGAAATCTAAACTTTTGGGATAAACGAGTAGATCAAAGTGACTTCTTAGTTGCTAGAATTGGTGTCGGAAATGAGCTTTTAAAAGTAAACGTTAATTACCCTAAAAAAGGTTTTACTGTTGAAGAAAATGAATTAAAGAATAAAGTAGATGCTTTAATTGAAGAATATAAGTATATTGAAAATGTTCCTATTGGTTATTCTTTTTATGAGAATAATGTTACTGCTGTAATGGGAGAACCTGAAAAGAGTCATAATTTTATTAACAATGTTTTATTTCAATTATTAACATTTTATAGTTATGATGACTTAAAAATAGTAGTACTTACAGATGACAAGAATAAAGGTTATTGGAATTATGTTAAGTATTTAAATCATAATATGACTAATGATAATTCGTTTAGGTTTTTTGCTTCAAATGAGGATAATATTTCTTTAGTTACAGATGTATTAAAAAGAGAATTAAATGCTAGAGTAGAGCTTATGGCTGAAAAAAATGCTGATAAAACTCCAATATTTAGACCATATTATTTGGTTTTAATTGATGATATAGATTCTGTTAAAAAAACTGGATTTGTTGATGCAATTACAGAATTAAGATCTAATTTTGGTTTCAGTTTAATTATCTTAGAACAAAAATTAAGCAAATTACCTAGTTTATGTAATAACTTTATTAATTTAGGAGAAACATCTTCTGGAGTTTTAAAAAATTCTTATGAAAAACAAGAACAATTAATATTTCAAGATGAAATTAATCCAAATATTAATATGATGGAAGTAGCTAAAATATTGGCTAATATTCCTATTGAAATATCTATTAGTGATGAAGTATCTGGGGAATTACCTGATTCAATAACATTCTTAGAAATGGCTAAAGTAGGTAAGGTTGAACAATTAAATATTATGAATAGATGGAATACCAATGATTCTACTTCTAATTTAAAAGCAGAAGTTGGAGTTGGTACAGATGGAAAATTATTATATTTAGATTTACATGAAAAAGCCCATGGACCTCATGGATTGATAGCTGGTATGACTGGTTCAGGTAAATCAGAATTTATAATTACATGGATTTTATCATTAGCAATGAATTTTTCACCAGATGATGTAGCTTTTATTTTAATTGACTATAAAGGTGGTGGATTAGCTTTTGCTTTTGAAAATCAAACTACAGGAGTTAGATTACCACATCTTACAGGAACAATTACTAACTTAGATAAAGCTGAGATTAATAGAACTTTAGTAAGTATAGATAGTGAAGTTAAAAGAAGACAAAAATTATTTAATGAAGCTAGAGATAAATTAGGTGAAAGTACTATTGATATTTATAAATATCAAGCTTTCTATCATGATGGTAAATTAAGTGAGCCATTACCACATTTATTTATTGTTTGTGATGAGTTTGCAGAATTAAAAGCTCAACAACCTGACTTTATGGATAATTTAATTAGTGTTGCGCGTATTGGTCGTTCATTAGGAGTACACTTGATTCTAGCTACTCAAAAACCTAGTGGTGTAGTTAATGATCAGATTTGGTCAAATACTAAGTTTAGAGTATGTTTAAAAGTACAAGATGCGAGTGATTCAAATGAAATGTTAAAGAAACCAGATGCTGCAAGTTTAAAACAAACTGGTAGATTCTATTTACAGGTGGGATACGATGAATATTTTGCTTTAGGACAATCTGGATGGGCTGGAGCTAAGTATTATCCATCAGATATTCTACAAAAAACTGTTGATAAAAGTGTAAATATTGTCGATGAAACAGGAATAATATTGAAAAATATTCAAAGTGGAAATGCTAAAGTTCAACAAGGAGAAGCACAAGGAGAACAATTAGCTGCTATCATGAATGAAATAGTTCAAGTAGCAAAAGATTCTAATAAATTTGCTAAGAGACTATGGTTAGAAAATATCAGAGAAGATATTACGATTGATGAAGTAGAGCAAAAATATAAATTTGAATATCAGAAAAATAACTTTGACATTGTTTTAGGAGAATATGATGCTCCTGAAAATCAATCACAAGGACTATTAATTTATAATGTATTAAATAATGGAAATACTAATATAATCGGTACTGATTCAAGTGAATCTGAAGAACTAGTTAATACCATGTTATTTAATATTATGAAACATTTCTTACCTAATGAAATATCATATTATATTATTGATTATGGTTCACAAAACTTTACTAAATACAAAAGAGCACCACACTGTGGTGGAGTAGTATCTCCAAATGATACAGAGGAGTATAATAATCTTTTAAAACTAATAAGATCAGAACAAAAAGAAAGAAAAAAGATATTGGCAGAATTTGGTGGAGAATATTTGGATTATGTTAAACAGAATCCAGGTAAAATGCCAATAATGTTAATAATCTTTAATAACTGGGATTCAATTTTTGAAAGTAATCAAAATTTATATGATGAATTCTCTGAATTAATAAGAGATTCTGAGCGATATGGAATTGTATATGTAGTAACTTCTAGCGCTATTAATTCAGTATCTGATAGATTTAAACAGTTAATGCCATTTACATTAGCATTAAAATTAAAAGATCCAGCAGATTATACATATCTATTTAATACTAAAGATAAGATTGAACCGAGAGATTTATTTGGTAGAGGAATCTGTTTTAATGAAAAATTACATGAATTTCAAACAGCATTTATTTCTAAAAATAAACAAGAATCAAATAATATAATTATTAATACGATTCAAGAGTTAAAAAATAAAGAAATGGATATAGCTGAAAGAATTCCATCATTACCAGAACAAGTATTAATAGAAGATGTTCAAAACAAATTAAAAGGTGTTAAGAAAGTACCAGTTGGAATAGAGAGTGGTACACTAGATATAAAAACATTTGATTTGACAGTTGAAGTAGGTAAATTAGTGTTATCATCAAAAGTGAAATATTTGAAAAACTTTATAAATAGTTTTATTGATGAATTGATATTTTTAAAGAAAAACATTATGATTATTGACTCAATTGGATTAATGCCTGAATTAAGTTCTAAAACAAAGAACTATTTTACAAGTGAGTTGGAAGATAAAGTTAAAAAGATAATAGCTTTTGCTCAAACTCATAATACTCAAGAAAATGTCTTAATTATTAATTCTATTTCTAAGTTAATAAATAAGTTAGGTGATGCTACATTAGTTGAAGAATTATTTAAGAAATTTAGAGATGCTGGTAATGCTTATATTGTAATATTTGATGAAAACTCAAAGATAAAAGATTACAATTATGAAGACTGGTTTAAAAACATTGATATTAGTGAAGGCGTTTATATAGGACCGGGAATTGAAGATCAAAGTATATTTAAAATAAATAATTATTCACGTGAATTAAGTGAAAAACAACCAAATAATTATGGATATTATATTTCAGAAGGAATTTACAGTACCATTAAGTTGATTGAATTTGAAAGAGTAGAAGGTGATCCAGATGATGAAGAATAAGGTGCTTATTAAAGCTGTATTCCCATCAATAGATAAATCCTATGATATAAGAATACCTGTTAATGAAGTAACTTGGAAAGTTAATAAATTAATAGTAAAAGCCATTTATGATATGAATGGTATTGGTATCGATATAAAGAATGATAATTTTTTGATGATTAATAAGGTGACTGGAGAAGTTTATAAGAATAATGTGTCAATTATTGATACTAATATTAGAAATGGTACAGAAATAGTATTTTTACGCAGTATATAAAGTGTAAAGTATTAGATAATGTTAATTGACAAAAGTAAAATGATTTGATATTCTCATAATAGAGATAAAATAAGAGGAGATGGTAAATAATGAATCAAGATGAGGTATTCAGTAAAGCAGATGCTGAACAAATGATTAGTTCAATGAATGATATAGTTGAAAGCAGTATTAAAAAATTTGAAAATGCACATGATACATTGATCACTAAATTGGCAGCTAATTGGGCAGATAAATTTTTAGTTGACGATATGGGAAAATATCAAAAGAATTTAAAAGGATTTGCAAGTGAGCTAAATAAAAATACGCAAACATTTGCAGATTTAGTAAAAAATGTTGCAGATGGGTATGCTATTGTTGGTGGAGAAAAAAGTTCTGGCGTAAGTAGTAGTATCCGTAAAGTAAGTGCTGAATTTAGTGTTGATAAAATTAAAGAAAGTTTTAGTGATGGCCGTAAAGGATTAAAAGCAACAAGTGCTTCTACATTACTTGCTTCTATTGATGCTTATAAAGCTACTTTAAAAGGTATAAAAGCATCAACAAAATCTGAAATTAAAGGTATATTGGCATTTGGTAATAAAAATGTTCAAAATAAATTAGGAGATGCTGCTGACAAAATAATTGAAATCTTTAGTGATCATGTTGAGCAATCTAATAAAGATGTTGGTAATTACTTTGAAAAACGTATTAGACAATATGTTAAAATGGGTAATATGGCAGAATCTGCAGCTGCTAAAACAGCAGGTTCAGGAGGAAAATAAAAAAGACACTTTAAAAGTGTTTTTTTTTGGAAATTATACCAATTCTATTGTAATTATTTAATAAAACTGATAAATTTATAATAGGTGATATTATGGATGATAGAGAGAAAATGCTACGATTATATGAAAAAATGAACAATATAAAGTTAAAGACAGGTGAATTAATCAATAGTATTGATTCTTTTGAAGATGATTTACAAAAAGCAATTTCTATTAATAGTAAAACCTATAAATTAAGCAAAGTAAAAGAAAATAAGCAAGAATTAAAAGAAATAAAAAGTACAATTAAATATAATATTATGAATCATATTAGAGAATACTTATAGGAGGATTATTATGGTAGAAATAGACTTAAAAAAAATTAGAAGTATTATTTCAAACTATAATGATATCCTAGATCAATTGAAAGATAATAATACGGATGTTATTCATCAGTTTAATGAGTTAACTAAAGTTTGGAATGATCAAAAGAGACTTAGATTAACTTCTAATTTTAATCTTGAACAAAGAAGAATATTACGTTTAGAAAACAATGTAATTCAACAAATAAATATATATAAATATTTAGAAAAAGAATATGAAAAAATTGGTAGAAAAGTAAAATGTAATTTGGATGCTAGAGATTTATTAAATGAAAAGCTTGATAGAATTATAAATAAACTTAATAGTATTATAAATAACTATGAAAATATAGGAAATATTTCTTTTTACTCAAGAGCTTATTTAATTTATAATCAAAAAAGAGATATGAAAAGTATTTTAAAATCATTTGAAAATATTAAAAAAGATTTAAATAATAAATTTGAACAAATTGAAGATGTTGAAAAACAAGTGTCAGAAGCTTTATCAAGTGTTAAAGTAGAAACATTTGTTGCCAACAATTATGAAAGTGAGGATTAATTATGCTACCAGCTGGTTATAAAGGAATGCAGCAAACTGAAGTGAAAAAGATAAGTGATTATCTAGATTCTTTTATAAAAAAAGAGGTAAAAATAGATTATCTATTAAATGAAATCAGAAATGATGTTGCAGATGCATATAAATCTACTAGTAATTCTACACGATTAAATAAAAAAAATGAGCAAATAAGTAATTCAGAATATATAAAAGTAAGAAACTTAAGAAGTTATAACAACTATATTAATAAATGTATTTCTGGATATACTAAAGCAGGTAATGAAGCGCTTACTACAATAACTAGTACTACTAATAAATATATAAAATAAAAGCATTAGAATTTCTAATGCTTTATTTATATTTATATTTTCTATTTTTCTTAACTGAAATATTTAAAAGTATTCCAACTAATAACATATATGATAATAAACTACTTCCTCCATATGATACAAAAGGAAGAGTAATACCCATTATTGGTAATAAACCAATCGTCATACCAATATTTTGAATTTGTTGAAATATTAACATACCAAAGATACCTGAAATGATAAATTTATCAGTATCCTCAATTTTTTTTCTAGTTAAAGCTATTATTTGAATATCTAAATATACTATAATACCAATTAGAATTAATACACCAATCAAACCAAAATTAGAAGCATATACTGCAAAGATAAAATCAGTGGATGATTCTGGAAAATAAATTGGTGTTTTATTATATCCATGTCCAAACAAACCAGCAGAACCTATCGCAGCTAAAGCGTTTTCTAATTGTAATCCAGATCCGTTTTGCCAATTAAAGATTCTATCTAAACGATAGTAAATAGACGAACCAAATATTTTTATAAAGATATTTTCCTTAAAGAAATATAATCCTAGAACTCCAGAAATCATAATAATTAATAATACTCCAGCTCCTATAAACCATCTGATTCTAATACCACTAGTAAACATCATAGAAAAATAAATAATTAAATAAATTAATACAGCACCAGTATCAGGTTGTAAGAAAGTTAAGATTGAAGGAATTAAAACGATACATAGGGTCTTTAAAATAAAAATAAATTCATCTTTAGAAGTAGGATCTTTATAATCGCTTCTAAAATTATGAATCATAGTTGCCAGTACTAACATAATAAATATTTTCATAAATTCACTAGGTTGAATACTACCAATCCCCGGTATTGTAAACCAACATCTACTATTATTTATTGGAGTACCAAAAAACAATAAAAGTATTAAAGATATATTACCAAAAATATATAAGGGCCAAGCTAAATTATAAACATAATTGTTTTTATATTTACCAATGATTATTACTAGAATCCAACCAATTAAATACCAAACAGCTTGCTTTATAGCTAGATTGCCTAAAGACTTAGAGGTATAAGTTAAAGCACTATAAATAGTAATAATACTAATTACGGATAAAAGTATAATTGGAATTAATACTTTATAATTAATTTTGTAGTTTTTCACAGTATACCTCCTTCTTTAATATTATACCAAAAAGATAGTATTTTTATGAACTAAATTCATAAAATATAAAGAGGAGATATTTATGGAAAAACCTAAATTATTTAAAAATAGTAATATAATTGGTAATAATAAAGAATCTTGTTTATTAACAAATATTGAGAATAATAATGATATTGAAAATGAATTAAATAAAGTGTTTAATAGCTTTAATAATATTTATAATACTAAAGTAAAAATTATAACTAAAGATAGAAATATTGATACTTATTTAATTTCTAGAACTAAGAATAATATTATGACTATTAATAAAGAAATAATTCCTATTAAAGAGATTATCGATTTAAAAATAAAATAAAAAGAATATCATTTGATATTCTTTTACTTAGCATAAATCTATAAAAGTATCAGTTAAACATCTAATAGCACCACAACAATTTAAATCAATAGTTACGAATTCATTAGTATTAGTATAAGTATTAGTAGTGGTATCAAGACCCAGTATTCTACAAGTACAACAACAATTGTCAATTGCTTCTACTCTTAGAATGCTACTTGAAACAGTTGCTCCTTCAGAATTAGTATAATTGAAAGTCCAAGCATCTCCAGTAGAACAATTATATAATTGTACTGGTCTAGTATTATAACAAGTAGTTGTAGCCATTGGTCCTAAAAAAGGTTTATCACAACCTACAAAATTACAAGTATCATAATCTTGTTTTTGTAGTACTATTATTTTTTCTATAATATCAGAAATACATGAAGAACAATTATTATTAGAACAATTCATATTATCCCTCCTTTCTAATATTTTAATAATCTCTAGTATAAAATATGACTATTACTAAAAAAAGGTGTTGATAAATACCTATGTAAATAAATTTAATTAATGACAGTTAAGTAGTTTATTGATATAATAATAATAGAATAGTAGGTGGTTATAATGTCAAAAGTAGATTGGATTACTTGGAAAACAGATCCTAAAGAATTAATTGATTCTGAAACAATAAATAGAAATGTTAATAATAAGATTTCAGAGATCAATAGTATTACTAATAATATATATGAGAATATTAAAAGTGAAATTGACAAAGGTGGATTAACAGATGAATCTCTAAGTATTGATGGAACATCACCTCACAATACCGTTGCTAATAGAATTATTAAGAAGATAGATGACATAAAAACAATTTCTGAGCAATTAAAAGAACAAATTAATTCACAAGTATTAGAACAAAAAAATTCAGAAAAAGAGCAATTAATTAAAGCAATAGAAGAAAAGATTTCTGAACAAGAAAAGATTTTAGAAAATTCTATTTCTTTAAAAAATAAAATAACTGCTAGTAATACAACTGTTGGTATTAAAGAAGTAGAAGAAATAATAAATAGTACTAATAATAGATTGTCTATGTTAAGAGGAAGATTAGAACAAGCTAAAGAAATATAGGAGGAATTATATGACTAATGATAGTAATAGAGTTGATTTAGAAAAATTATCAAACAGTTTAAAAGTTGTTGAGAATGCTAATAATAATCTAAATAATATGAGTCTTTCTAATCTTGTTTCTGAGCTTGATAATGATTTAAATAAAGTTAGTTTTGAACACGGTCATTGTTTAAAAGGATATAAAGAATTATTAGATTCTTTAATAAAGGAAATAGAAAGTTTAAAAATTGAGGTTAATGAACTTGATTTAGGTCTTAATAAAACGATTAATAGTTTTAAAGATATTGAGTATCGAAAAACAGATTTATTAAATAATTTAGATGGGGAAGTTACTAAAATACCAGAAGCAAATAATCAACAAGAAGTTGAAACTAAAGAACCAATTAATACTGTTCCAATTGGTTTAGGTATCGCAGCTGCTGGTATAGCTGGATCTGTAGGTGCAGTAGCAGTTGATTCAATGATGCCAATTGAGAAAAAAGAAGTTATTCCTGAGTATGAAGAAACAGTTGTTGAAGAAAGACAAAAACCGGTAGAAAAAGAACCAGAAGAGGAATATTTAGCTAGTGAAACCAAATTTGATGATGTTACTCCATATCATGCCTCTAGAAATAAAGAAGTATTAGACAAATTTTATGATGAAGAAGATTAATAAAAAAGGCTTTAAACAAGCCTTTTTTCTATGTGTTTTTGTTGTAAAAAACATTAAAAATTGATACAATAAAAATAATAGGATAATAGGCGAAAGGAGGGATATTATGTCAGCTTTTCTAATTAATCGAGACTTTGGAAATTTACCAATTGACCAACATACTAATAGTAATGTTAATCTAAATGAAATAACAGATGTAGTAAATACTGGAGCAGAAGTTGTTAGTGATATCCCTTCTAGAGTAGCTGATCCAGAAAGTATAGATTTAGATACTTTAGCAACTGATGGTGTAGATAAAGTAGTAGACTCAGGAATTGAAAATCCAGTTGAACCAGTAGTGAAGGTTGATTTTGCTGATACTGATACTTCCGATATTAGTACTACTAGTCAAACACCAGATAAAGGGGTTACTCTACCAAAAGTTTTAAAAGATGGAGATGTTTCAACAACTACTACTGAGCAAAGTAGTAATGGTAATACAACCACAAATCCTTATGAAGTAAAAGGTGCTGATGGAGCTAGTACATCACCAAAAGCTAGTAGTACTAATGGTGGAAAAATTGGTGATTCAGGGCTTTCTGGTGGAAATAAAAATACCGATTCCGGTGGTATGGGAGGTTCTGTAGGAGGTACCACAAATAATAACGGAACATCAGGTGGAAGTGGTTCTATGCCTGGAGCTAGTATGAATGGTGGAATGGCTGGACTTTCAGGTACACCAAGTAATATGCAAGAGGCCACTGATAGAGCTGTTGAAACAGGAGAAACAGCAGTAGATGTAGTTGATCAAAATAGTGCTCAATATAATCAAGATACTTTAAGGATGACTGAATTAGATTTTTCAGAAGAAGACCTTGAGAAAGGTTTAAATCCAGAACAACTAGCAGCCTATCGTAAATTCATGAATCAACAAGTAAATGCTGCTATAAGTATTTATGAAGATGCTCTTGTAGAACCTACCGCAATACAAGAAAAATTAGATAAAGTATACTCTAATGCAAAAATAAAAAAATATGCTTCATTATATGATGAATACAAGGCTCCATTCGTAAAGAAAGCTACTAATATGGTAAGTGATAGTGTTAAATTAACAGAAGGAGAATTTAATGCTAAATATTCAACAGAAGGTATTAAATATAGTGAAGTAAAAGGTATAAGCGTTGAAGAATTAGTCAATAAAATGATTTATTCTGATAAGTATAAAGAAACAACAGAAAAATATGATGAAACATTAGATAACCTAGTTCAGAGTCATGAAGGTTTTGAAGAATATACATATGCTCAATTAGCTCAAGAAAAACAAGCTACAGATATGCAAGTAGCTAATATTGAAGCCCAATTAGATCAAGCGAAAGAATTAAGAAAGAATTCAGATAATGATACTATTAGATTATCTAAAGAATTTAAAGATTATCAAAAAGCAAAAGATGTGGTTGTATCAGGTGATGTAAAAGTAGCAGTTAATGAAAAAGAATTAAGTGCTAGTGTTTATACACCAACTATAATAACCGCTTCATATACTGATTATCTTAAAGATCATCCAGGAACTACAGTAGGACCAGTTGATTATTACAAAGATGTTAAAGAAAAAGTAGATGCTTTGAAAGACGCAAATCCAAATCTAATTAATGCTCAAGTACAAATTGAGATGGAAGGTGGACAAGTTGACTTTGAAACATTATTAGTAATTGCAGAAACTGATCCTGATTTTGTAGATACATACCAATATAAATATTTAAATGATCCAGCAGATGCTAAAAAGTATTTAGAAGAAGAAAAAGATACAATGAATAAAGCTGGAGGTTTCGCAGATGCTCAAGCTGATATTGATCAATTAGAATTAGTAAATAGCGAAGAAATAGATAAGTTTACTAAAGAATTTGCTGAAGTAGATTTTACTAATGAAACAGAAGTAAAAAACTATTTAAGTAAGATTAAAAATTTAGATATAAATAATAGTGATCAAGTATTAGAAATGGTAAATTTACTTGATTATTCTAATCCAGAACAACTTCAAAAAGATGTAGCAGATATAGTTGATACAATAAATGGTTCGATAAAGATAAGAAAGTCTTTAGAGAATACATTTGATGTAGCCGGTGCTGGTCTTGGTGGAGGAATGTACGATGCTGGTGAAGGCTTTGCTAAAATGTTTAAAGATGGCGAAATTACTAGAGATGACTATAAAAAGATGATGTATGCATCATACTTGGAACAGCATAGTGCTGGATATTCATTGTTATATCAAGGATCATCAGCTGTTGGTAATATGGTACCATCTATTACCGCAACAGTAGTGGTTTCAGTAGTAGCCCCAGAATTTGCTCCATCTTTAACAGCTGCACAGATAAATAACATTGCTCAATGGACAGGTTTAGGAATAATGTCTTTATCATCATATGGAACTACTCAAAATGATATGTTAGCTCAAGGTTATGATAAAACTACAGCTAGAACTTATGCTATCTTAAATGCTGCATCAGAGATAGTTACAGAGAAATATTTAGGAGGTTTAGAAGGCCTATCTGATGATGTTATTTCTTTAACTGCTAAACAGACTTTAAAAGATAAAACATTGTCTTTTGTTAAAAATGCTCTTAGTGAAGGTAATGAAGAGTTAATTCAACAATTATTACAAGGATCTGTATTTGATACTGTAATTTTAGGTAAAGACCTTGATTTAGATACATTAACAGATGATGCACTTAAAGCATATTTCTTAGGTATGGCTAGTGCTGGAGTTTTAAATACGTATTCTGGAACTCTTAGTCTTACAATTGGTGGAATAAAATATCAATTTACAGGTAAGAATTTTACAGAAATTCAAAATTTATGGAATCAACCAGAAAATATGAATAAATCATATACTGAAATTTTAGACATGTACTCAAAAATGCACCCAGAAAATGTTAATAATAGTCCATCAGTTTCACAAGAAGTTAATAATCCAACACCAGAAGTAGCACTTCAAGATAACACGCAAGATGATGAAATAAGTAATAATTCAGAAATAGATTTAGATAAGCCAGTTATGCCAGCTGCAGAAAAATTTGATGATGATTTCGATTATGAAAAGTATAGTGATTCAAAAAGTGACTACAGTTTAGAAGATATAATGGGTCCTCAATATAAAAAATTATGTGACAAAATGTTTGAAATGGCTCCTTCTCAAGAAGCAAAAGAAGTTCTTGAAGATATACTATATCGTGGAAAATTTAATGATTTCTATTTTTCCTCAGACATTAGCCATAAAGATAATAGCCAAATTGAAGCTCAAAGAAGACTTTCTATGGCAGAATTATATTTAACAAATCCAAGAACATGTAAATACTTGTGCGATAATAAAATTAATTTATTCCATGGAACTAATGCAGTTGCATTAGAGAGCATTTTAAAAAATGGATTAAATAGTTTGGCTGCATCAAGTGAAGAAAAAATTGATGTAAAAACTGGTGAAGAATGGTCAAGAGCAAAAGAACATCCTCGTGGTTTTGTTAGTTTTGCAGATGTATTAGGAATATCAAAAGGATACTCTCAAATATCTGTAGATGAAAGTGATTTATCTTTCCCAATCATAATTGGAACAACAACAGAAGAAGGTAAAAAAGCAGGAACTATACAAATTCATTCTGATATTTCAGAAATAGGAATAAAAAACAAATTACCAGCAGAAAGTATAAAAGTAATACTGGTACCAGCAGAAAAATTAAATATAGTAAAAGAAATGGTAAATGATAGTAACGTAGTAGTATTACCAATGGCTATAGAAGAAACTATGTTTGATGTTGATGGGCCTTTTATTGAAGTATATGATGGTTCTAGTATTAAAAAACTGGTTGATAGTAATAAAGTAAGTGATTATGATATTCATAATCAAACACTTTCAGATACTATGGGAGATAGCGCAACAGTTATTGATGTATCTACTCTTGATATGTCTCAAAATCCACTTAGTAAAGATGTTAATTTAAATATAAGTTATGAAGGATATGATTATGTTTTAAAACCAAATTCAATTGAAAAGACATTGAATAAAGTAAGAAATATCACAGATCAAAATATATTAATTGAATTAACAGGAATAGAAGGATTAAATTCAGAAATGTTAGAGAATCTTCCTGATAATATAAGAATTAGAATAAGTGACTATAATCAAAATCATTATAATTCTAATAGTTCTCCACAATCTTCCTTAGCTACTTTAGATCATTTAACTTATAGCCCATATGAACTTCAAGTTATTATGGATAGAATTAATAATATTAAGAATGGTATTGATAAAAATTGGAATGATTATCAAAAAGCTGAATATATTTATAATTATTTAAAAAATCATGTAAAATATGAGGCTCCTCTTGAAGGAACTGCACATCGTACAAAGAATTACGATGGTTTAGGACTTTTAATCGCAGGAACATCAACTTGTCAAGGATTTGCTCATACATATAAAATACTATTAAATTCTTTAGGTATTCAATGTGAAGAAGTATGGGGACAATTAAATGCTCAAGGAAAACATGCTTATAATGTTGTAAAGATTGGTAATAATACTTTTGTAGTAGATACTGTTAGAAATAAAATGGGTAAATACGAAGATACAGGTTTTGGAGTAGATTTAAATACTGTTCAAAATCAATACAGTGATAAAACTAATAATGATTTAATGAAAGACTTAAATAGTTATTATGATGAACAAACAAAATCAATTTACAATGAAAGTTTTGAAAATGAAAGAAAAAAGATAAAAGATGCTTTTGATCTTGATGAAAAAGTAGTAGAAGATAAGAACATTATTGATGCATTACTAAAGATAAAAGATAATACCTCAAATATTCAAAATGAAGATATTAAATTCTTGCTAAACAATATTACAGATATATTGATAAAAAATGGTATAAGAATAGGAACTTGGGATGCTCCTACAGCATATAGTTCACCTATGAAAGTTATTGGATTTAACACAGATTGTGCTATGGATCCCAATAATACTTTTATGAATATGTTCCATGAAAATGGTCATATGCTGCATTATAATGTAGATGGTAGCAATGATTATTTGCATACTATAACATTAAGTGATGAAGAAATATCAATTGTGAGAAATGCGAGAGAAAACTTTGAACTAACACCAAAAATAGTAAAAATCTTAACTGAAAGCATGGAGAGAGTTAAACAAGCAAATATTGAAACTAATAAGTGGTATGAATCACAGAGAGAATCAGAAAATAAAAGAATAGCTGATATTGTTGATAAATTATTTGATGATGAATCTGGCAGAAGGGATCTTCTTGAAGACGCTAAATCTTTTTCAGTGTATCAAGAAATAGAAAATATTTTAAAAGAAAATGGTATTGAAATAATAACGGATGAAAATAATAATTCAACAATTGCAAACGAAGATATACTTTTATCTAATAAAGAATTGATGACAGATATTTTACAACGAGGAAAGCATATTACTAATAAGTTAAAATATAATGAGTCATTATATTCTGATTATAATAAGTATGGTTTAGATAGAAAAATATCATCAATGCTTAATGCTTTATTAACAACCAGTAAACCAATTGATTTAGGAAACGGAAAAAAATTCTATTTTGAATATTGTCATACAGATGAGTATTATGCAAAAAACAGAGAGTATCAATCACTGGCTGAATTAATTGCTGATTACTTTAGTATTCATGCAAGTGGTAATCAAGAAATAATTAATACTATAAATACTTTGCTAGGAAAAGACATGGTAAATCTATTGAATACTAAATATAAGCAATTTGCAGATGCGATGCGTAAGCAATTGAATGATGATAATATAAAGGCAAATGATTCCACATTATCAGGTGGAACATTAGAATTAGCTGAAACCCGTAATTTAAATAATGAATTATTTAATGAACCAGTATTAGTTGAAACTGCTGAAGAAATGTTAGATAAAGTTATGACGGGAATAGAGAATATCCAAAATATAAAAGATCAAAATGTTAAATATTTATTAAACAATGTAACTACTATATTAAAGAATAGTGGAGTAAAAATAGAGTTACATAGTGACGATACTCATTATAGTCCTAGTAAAAATATGATAAATATTGATTCTAACCACCTAGTAAATATCAAGCAAACAATTAATACAATGGTTCATGAAGTTGGACATGCTTTTCATCATATAAATGATGGTTTAGATATTCGATTGACAGATAAACAAATAAAAATACTACAAGACGGAAGAAGTAACTTGACTGATAAACAACTAAAAATATTAGAAAAATATCAACAAAAAACAGTGGAAATCAAGCAAAAATCACAGGACTATTATCTATCAATACATAAACCAGTAATGATGAAAATTTTAGAAAAAGTAGAGAATATTTTTGATTTAGGTATTCAAGATGATTATAAAGAAGAACTTATGAATGCGAGTGAGTATGTTGAAATTCAAAAGTATCTAAAGAATTTGGGTCTTGATTCAGAAACTGATATTGATGAGATTTTACATAATAAAGAAATCTTTGGATATATTATGGTATTACAAAATGCAATTTCTACTAGATGTAGATATGAAATGGATTTATGTAGCAGCGAAGAATATCGAGGTGTAAGAATAGTATCTGCAATGTTGAATGCATTACTTACTAGTAATAAATCTATTGCTTTAGGTAATGGCAGTAAATATGTTTTCCTTTTCTCACATGATGATAGCTATTATGGTAATATTGGTAGAAATTATTATAATAAAAATTACCGTAACGAAAAATCATTTTCAGAATTAATAGCTACTTATAATGAATTACAGGCATTACATGATGAAGAAACCGTTAATGATGTACATACATTATTAGGTGATGATGTAATTAATATGCTAGCAGATAAATATGATGAGATAGCACAAAATATATGGGAAATGCTTGATGATATTAAAAACGGTAAAAAACCAAAATTAGATTTAATTAATAATTATTTAGATGACGATTATTATGATACTAGTAGGAATAGAACTAATACTAGATGATATCTAGGTCGAGAACTTTAGAAGGATTCTTAAGCTGTTGATTAAGAATACTTCTATTTTGACAAACAAATTTATAAGATTTACAATTGATGTAGATGAAATAATATAATTAAGGAGGAATAAGTATGGATACAAAAGAAATAGTTTATTTATTATTACAAGATAAATATTTAAAAATTATTTTAGGAAAAGATAAATATACTGAAGATGAAGTTATGGCTCAAAGTCATATGTTATTTCCTATGGACTGGTCATATGTTGATTATGATTTAAAAAACAAATTGATTTCTAAAGCAATTAAAGAGAAAAGGAATTTAAGAGAGATTTATGAAAGAGAAATGAATCCTGATGAACTTCCTCCTAGATTAGATACTAAATAAAACTTGTAAAAATACTTAGAATGGTATATAATCATTCGTAGATGCGATGAATCTGAGGAGTAAGTATTCACTTAATTATAGAGAGTTTCTGGTAGGTGTAAAGAAATATTAAGGATACTGAAGGTAGCAGAGGAGCATAGTTATTGAAATAGTAGTAAATAATTCCGGGTAATTCCGTTAAAGATATTGAGATTACGTAAGTAGTAAATTAAGGTGGTACCACGAGAACTTCGTCCTTAGGATGGGGTTCTTTTTATTTTTAGAAAGGGGAATAATATGAATAGTGCTATTTTAGAGTTTTTAAACTACACAAATAATTATTTAGAATATGGAAATAAAATAGATTTAAAAATAAAACATACTTTTCGAGTCATGAGATTATCTGAAACATTAGCTATTGAATTAAATCTTTCAGAAGAAGAAATAAATATTGCTAAGATAATTGGTTTACTACATGATATAGGTAGATTTGAACAATGGATGAAGTATGAGACTTTTGAAGATAATCTAAGTATTGATCATGCTGATTTTGGTGTAAAAGTATTAAAAAAAGATAATTATATAAGAAAGTTTAATAAAGATGATAAATACGATGATATTATTCTAAAGAGTGTTAAATATCATAATAAATATTTATTACCTAAAAATTTAACTAAAAAAGAAAAGTTATTTTCTAATATAATTAGAGATGCTGATAAAATAGATATTTTATATTTATTTACTAAAGGTGTTTTAAGTATCGATGTTGATAAAGAATTTAGTGAAGATGTTTATAAAGCTTTAATTAATAGAAAAAATGTTGATCGTAAATCATTAATTAATAAAACTGATAAATTATCTATTTCTTTAAGTTTTATCTTTGATATTAATTATAAAGCCAGTATTGAATATTTAAGAGATAAGAAATATTATGATATGATTATCGATATTTATAAAAAACAAAGTAAAAGTAAAATATTTAAGGAGCAATTAGAAGAAATAAGAAAAACTATTAATGATTATATGGAGGAGATGTTAGAATGTTAGATAAAAAGTATAATCATCTTGAAGTAGAAAAAGATAAGTATGATAAGTGGAAAAAGAAAGGCTATTTTAAATGTGATAATCAGTCTGATAAAACTCCATTTTGTGTTGTAATACCTCCACCAAATGTAACTGGTAAATTACATTTAGGGCATGCTTATGATACTGCTATTCAAGATACGATTATTAGATATAAAAGAATGCAAGGATTTGATACTTTATGGTTACCAGGAATGGATCATGCTGCTATCGCAACTGAAGCAAAAGTTGTTAAAAAGTTAAAAGATCAAGGTATTGACAAGTATGAATATGGAAGAGAAAAATTCTTAGAAGCTTGCTGGGATTGGACTCATGAATACGGAGATAGTATTAGAAGTCAATGGGGTGCTTTAGGATTATCTGTTGATTATACAAGAGAGAGATTTACACTTGATGAAGATTTAAATAAAGCAGTTCGTAAAGTATTTGTAGATTATTATAATAAAGGTTTAATCTATCGTGGAGAAAGAATAATTAACTGGGATCCAGTTGCACAGACTGCACTATCTAATGAAGAAGTTATCTATAAATCAGAGAAAAGTGCTTTCTATCACATTAAGTATATTGTAGAAGGAACTAATGAATATTTAGATATCGCAACTACTCGTCCAGAAACATTATTTGGAGATACTGCAGTAGCTGTTAATGAAAAAGATAAAAGATATAAAAAATATGTTGGTAAGAATGTTATTTTACCTCTTGTAAATAAACCAATTCCAGTAATTACTGATGATCACGCTGATATGGAAAAAGGTACTGGTTGTGTTAAGATTACTCCTGCTCATGATCCTAATGACTTTGAAGTAGGTAATAGACATAATCTAGAAAGAATAGTTATCATGAATGATGATGCTACTATGAATGAAAATGTTCCTAAAAAGTATCAAGGCTTAACTCGTGAAGAATGTCGTGATGTTTGTATTGAAGATTTAAAAGAATTAGGATTATTACTTGAGATAGAACCACTAGTACATGAAGTTGGTCATAGCGAAAGAACTGGTGTTATGGTAGAGCCAATGATTAAAGAACAATGGTTTGTAAAAATGGAACCACTTGCTAAAAGGGTATTAGAATTCCAAGATGATAAGGATAAAAAAATTAATTTTGTACCAAAGAGATTTGAAAAAGTACTTCGCCATTGGATGGATATTTCATATGACTGGTGTATATCTCGTCAATTATGGTGGGGACATAGAATACCTGCTTGGTATAAAGACGGAGAAGTATATGTAGGAATGGAAGCTCCTAAAGGAAAAGGTTGGGTACAAGATGAAGATGTATTAGATACATGGTTTAGTAGTGCTCTATGGCCATTTAGTACTTTAGGATGGCCAGAAAAAACCAAGGACTTAGAAAGGTATTTCCCAACAGACTGTTTAGTAACAGGTTATGATATTATCTTCTTCTGGGTAGCTCGTATGGCTTTTCAAACTGAATACATTACTGGAGAAAGACCATTTAAAGACTGTGTAATTCATGGACTTATTAGAGATAAAGAAGGCAGAAAAATGTCTAAATCTCTAGGTAATGGAGTAGATCCTTTTGATATGGTAGATAAGTATGGAGCTGATTCTTTAAGATATTACTTAACTACTGATGGTTCAATGGGAATGGATTTAAGATTCGATGAAGTTAAATTAACTTCTACATGGAATTTTATTAATAAGATTTGGAATGCATCTAGATTTGCTTTAATGAATATTGAAGATCTAAAAGAAATAAAATTAGATGATTTAAAACCAGAAGATAAATGGATTTTAACTAAGTATATGAAAGTAGTAAAAGCAGTTACTAAACATATGGATAGATATGAATTTAACTTAGCTGGCGCTACAATATATGATTTTACATGGAATGTTTTCTGTGATTATTATATTGAAATGGCAAAATACTCATTGGATAAAGAAAGTACTAAATCAACTCTATGTTTTGTATTAACTGGTATTTTAAAAATGCTACATCCATTTATGCCTTTTGTAACAGAAGAAATATATTTAATGTTACCAGTAAAGGAAGAATCTATTATGATTTCTGAATATCCTAAATATACTAAAAAACTAGTATTTGAGGATGCTGAAAAAGCAGTAGATGATCAAGTAGAATTTATTAAATCATTTAGAAATGTAAAAGCAGAAAATAATATTACTAAAGATATGAAAGTAATGTTTGATACTACTGATGATAATGAACTTATTGTTAAGATGCTAAAATTGGAAGATAACTTAGTTCGTGAACCATTAGGTATGAAAGCATATAAAGTTTTCTCTACTAGAGTAAAAGCTCAAATATTCTTTGAAAGAATTGAAACAGAAGCAGAAAAAGCTGCTAAAGAAGCTCAAATTAAATTATTAGAAGAATCTATTAAAAGAAGAGAAAAACTATTATCTAATGAAAATTATGTTAACAAAGCACCAGAAAAAATAGTAGAAATGGATCGTAAAAAACTAGCAGAAGAGAAAAAGAAATTAGAAGAGTTATTAAAATAATAACTCTTTTTTTTAATACTAATTTATGATAAACTAAAATTAGATTTGGAGGTATAACTATGAATAAAGAGATAGATATCCAAACTATAGAAGAAGGCTGTAGTTTATTAAAAGAAGCTTCTAATATTTTAGTAGATTTAGATAAAGATGTTTTTCGTATGAGAGATTATTTATCAAAAGATTGTTTATTATTGAAAGATTTATCAGTAGAAGAAAATATTGAACTTTGTAGAGGTCATCTTCAAAATACTAGTAGTTGTTTAGATGATTACATAGAAGATTTATTAGTCGCAATTAAACAGACAAGTGATGGAGGCGAATAATATGAATGATATAAATTATGATTCAAGTAAAGTAGTTGAAGGTTTAAAAATAGTTAATGATGATATTACTAGTATAGAAAAAGCTAAAGATTTAATAACTAAAGGTTTTGAAAAAATAAAGAAATCTACTGGCTATAATTTAATAGAAAATAAATTATTAATTAAAGATGAAACAGTTAATAAAATGATTAATGATACCTCAATAGAATTTAATGCACTAGCTAATAATATAAATTCTTTAGTTAATTCAATTGAAAAATTTGATGAAACAGAGGCTACAAATAATAGTAGTAGAATTCCAAATAATAAAAATATAACTAAGGATAAAGTAAAAGAGGCTATAGAAGCTAACTTTTCTCATAATCAAGATTTAACTAATATGTTTAATCAAGGCTTATATGCAAAAATTAATGAAGAATTAAACAATTTAGATCTTGCTGAAGGAGGAGTTTCTAATGGAACAAAATAATTTAATTATTAGAAAACCAACTCCAGAAGATGATTTAGAAAAAATAGCTGAATTATTATATAATACAGATCCATATATTTATCCATATTGGTTTGAATCAGTAGAAAAATGTCGTAAAGAATTAGCTCCTTTGTTATTAGAAGATAAATTTTTCTTTTCACTTAAAAATTTATATATTAGTATTGAACCAACTGATAATGAAATTGTAGGAGTAGTTTGCATCTTAGATAAGAATTGTGATTTAAGCTATGATTATAGTGAATTAAAAAAGAAGAATGAAAGATATGCTTTTACAATAGAAAACTACATAGAGGGATTAATAAAAGAAGTAAAAGAAGCAGACTTTGCTTATATATCTAATGTTTGTGTAGATGCTAATTATAGAGGCAGACACATAGGTAAAACAATGTTAGATTATGTAATAGATATTTATAAGAAAAAATTATATGATCATATTGTTTTAGATGTTTTAGCTGAAAACCCGGGAGCAATTAAGTTGTATCAAAACTTAGGTTTTGAACAGTTTACAGAAATATTTAAAGGATTTAATGATCCAAAAAAGAAACGACCAGATGTCTTTTCAATGGAATCAAAAATTAAGAATCGATGAATGAAATCAATTCTTTTTTTTCGACATAAAAATAATACTTTTTTTGTTAGATTTATATCGGTGGTTAAATGAAAAAACATTTCTTATTTGGAATATTATTTATTGTAGTAGGTTATTTATTAGGTACTTTTATTTTTAGTACTAAACTAAGTTTTAATACCGGTAATACATATTATTTTATTAAGGATAATAATACTTATTTAGGAATAACTAAAGATTTAGAAACAGTCGAAGTAATACAAGATATTTATAGTGAAAAAGGAATAGATTCTTCAGTAATAAAAAGAAATATTGTTTCTAAAGATTTAGAAAATAATATTATGAAATTTGATACTTTAATTAAAAATTCTAAAAGTATAGAAGATATATTAATCATAGAAAAGGTAGCTCTAACTTATTATTATCAAAAAACTAGTAGTAAAAACTAAAATAATGCGAATAATAATAATGGGGGAGTTTATGAATTATCGTATTAAAGATTTACCAACTTCTGAAAGACCTAGAGAAAGATTAAAAGAAGTTGGTGTCAGTAATTTAAGTAATAAAGAATTACTCGCAATTATTTTAAAAACTGGAACTAAGAATAAGAATGTTAATCTACTCGCAATCGATATTTTAAATAAATATAGTTTAGAAGAATTTAAAGACTTAGAAGTAACTGATCTAACTATTATTAAAGGAATAGGTGAAGTAAAAGCCCTTGAGTTAATAACTGCTATTGAATTGGGTAAAAGAATCTTTTTAAAAGAAACGCATAAGTTAAAGAAATTAGATAATCCTAAAAAGATTTGGGAATCAGCTAAATACTTATATAATGGGTTAAAACAAGAATGTTTTTATTGCTACTATTTTAATAATAAACAAGAATTAATTACTTATAAATTAATATATATGGGTACTATTAATATGGCTATTACGCACACAAGAGAAGTATTTAAAGAAGCTTATAAAGTAAGTGCTTCTTCAATAGTATGTCTTCATAATCATCCTTCTAATGATGTTACACCATCTAAAGAAGATATATTATTTACTGAAAAATTAATAAAAACAGGTAATATTCAAGGAATACCAGTATTAGATCATATAATTGTAGGAGATAATTCTTTCTACAGTTTTTATGAACATAAAAATGACTTAAATATTTAATTGTAAGTATATAAAATATATAATATAATAAATAAGTGAGATGATTATTATGTATAAAAAGAAAAAAGATAAACGTAAAAAATCAATTACTATTGGAGTAGGAGCTGTTATCGCAATTGTTCTTTTAGTAATTTCAGTTGCTTTTATTAACAGAGATGAATATGTAATAAAGGATACTGCTATGTTTATTGAAAAGATAATTATGTATCCTTTTACGGTATTAAATAATGGTAAAAAAGAGAAAGCTACAGAGAGTTATTTAATTCAAAAAAATGTTAATGCTTCCTTAGAGAAAGAAATAAGTGAGTTAAAAGACATGTTAGAATTAAATAAAACTTTAACAGAATATACTCCAATAAATGCTACTGTTTTATCTCGTAATAAAAGTTATTGGTTTAATACAATAACTATTGATAAAGGTAGATCTTCAGGAATAAAAAAAGACATGGCAGTAATTACTAAAAATGGTTTGATTGGTAAGATATCAAGAGTTTCAAATAACTCCAGTGAAGTTAAATTAGTTACTTCTGATGATATCAATTTTAAAGTTAGTGTATCAATTAGAACAGCTGATAGAGATAATTATGCAATCTTAAATGGTTATGATAAAGAAAATAATTTAATTAAAGTAACTGGTATTGATAAGACTACACCAGTTAATAAAGATGATGTTGTTTTAACAAGCGGTTTAGGTGAAATGTTTCCTGCTGGTATTTATATTGGAACAGTAGAAAAAAGTGAAAGTGATAAATATAATTTGAGTCAAACTCTTTATGTAAAAACATATCAAGATTTTAATAATCTTCATTATGTAACAGTATTAAAGGTAAAGTAATATGCTAGGAATAATTATTATTGTTATATCATTAATATTAGATGGAATCTTAACTAATTACTTACCATTCTTAGTAAATAATTTATCACTATTTACACCATTATTCACTTTAGTAAGTATTTCACTTTTATATCCATATTATCGTAAACGAGAAAGATATTTCTTTATTATGATCTTTATAACCGGAATAGTCTATGATTTATTTTATACTAATTTATTATTCTTTAATGGTTTATTATTCTTATTGATTGCTTATATTTCAAAAGTAATATATCGTAATTATGAAATAGATTATTTAAAGCTAATTATTTATATTATTCTAGTAATTACTATTTATGAATCATTAACAGGTATAATATTATTTATATTTAATTTAGTACCAGTAACAATATCTAAAGTAATTTATAAAATAAGTCATAGTTTAATATTAAATATTATTTATAGTGAATTAATCTATTTAACATTGAATATTTTACCTAAAAAGTATAAAAAGATAAGTATTAATTAACATACTTATTTTTTTTATACATATAATTTATTGGTGATAATATGATTGAAAAGAGATATGTATTAAAGAAAAGTATTAAGAAAATAATTAATAAATTAATGATTATGACAATTATAGTATTAAGTGGAATGATTTTAGTAAAAACAAATCCTGAATTAAAGGAACAAATAAAAAGAATTGTTTATGATAATAATTTTAAATTAATAGAAAACAAAAAACTATATGAAAAATACTTTGGAGACATTTTATCAAAAAAACATTCTAATAATAATGAAATGGTATCTATGGAAAAATTAAATTATAAGAAATATGAAAAGTATAAAGAAGGAGTTAAATTAACGGTTACTAATAATTATTCAGTACCAGTATTAGAAAGCGGAGTAATTACTTATATTAACAATGATACTATTTTAATAGAACAAGTAAATGGTATTAAAGTGTCTTATAGTAATATTTCTCTTAGTAATATAAAACTATATGATTATTTAGAAAAAGGTTCTATTTTAGGAGAAGTAAAAGGAAATGAATTATATTTAAAATTTCAAAAAGATGGGAAGTATTTAGATTATAAAAAATATATTTAAAATTAATTTATTAGTTTATTTATTCGCAATAGTCTCAATCTTAACTGCTTCTTATAAAGAATTTATAATTATTAATTTAATAGTTATCATTCATGAATTAGGACATTGTTTGATTGCTAGAGCATTGGGAATAAAAGTTAGTGAAATATATATTTATCCCTTAGGTGGTATTACTAAATTAAAAATGGATTTAAATGTTAATACATTTAAAGAATTATTAATTGTAATGTCTGGTCCCATCTTTCAATTTTTAGCTTTAATAATATTAATAAATATATTTCCAAAAGATATAGAAATGATTAAGTATTATCATTATAGTATTTTATTATTTAATTTATTACCAATATATCCATTAGATGGTGGAAAAATATTAAACTTATTAATAGAATTATTTACGCCATATAAATTAAGTATTAAAATTAGTGTTCTAATTAGTTATTTAAGTATCTTAATTATATTCTTAAATACTAATATTAAAGGAAATATTATTATAATGATAGTATTTTTATTAGTACTAATTATTAAAGAAGAAAAGAAAATAAATTATTTATATAACAGATTTATTTTAGAAAGATATTTAAATAATTATCATTTTAAAGATTCTAAAATCATTACTAATAAGAATAATTTTTATCGTAATAAAAAACATCTAATTAAAGAAAAAAATAAGTATTATTTAGAAAAAGAATATCTAAGTAAATTACTAAAAAAATATTGACATTTAAGGGGTGATTTTGCTATAATTCTATTACCGGCTGTAAGAAGGGGCATTAGCTCAGCTGGGAGAGCGCCACGTTTGCACCGTGGAGGTCAGCGGTTCGATCCCGCTATGCTCCACCATATGA
>JAFWGF010000031.1 GCA_017512495.1 Bacilli bacterium | reverse complement strand
GGTATTACTGTTCATAGAATTAATTGTCATAATCTAGAATCTTTAGATGATAGAATAGTTGAAGTTAATTGGAATAATAATATTAATAAGAGATATTTAACTTGCTTATTAGTACATACTAATGATGAAAAGAACTATATGTTAGATTTAGTTCAAGCTATTGCTGTTTATAATGTCAGTGTAGATGGAATAAAGATAATGAGTAAAGGTGAAAATTCTATTTATGAAATAACTTGTTATGTAACTAGTTTAGATCAATTAGAAAAGTTAATAATGACTCTAAGTAGAAACAAGTTTGTAGATAAAGTAGAAAGGGAGATGCGATGAAAGCCTTAGTACAGAGAAGTGGAAAAAGTAGTGTTGTAGTTGAAGGTAAAACTATTGGAAAAATAGATAATGGACTAGTTGTCTTAGTTGGTTTTACTGAAGGTGATGATTTAGAAAAGATTAAGTATATAGTAAAAAAGATTGTTAATTTAAGAATCTTTGATGATGAAAATGGTGTAATGAATAAAAGTATATTAGACTATGGTGGAAGTGTTTTATCAATATCTCAATTTACTCTATATGCTGATACTAAAAAAGGTAATCGCCCAAGTTATATAAATGCTATGGGTGGAGAAGATGCTATTAAACTATATGAAATGTTTAATGAAGAATTAGCTAAATTTGTTAAAGTAGAAACTGGTAAATTTGGTGCTGAAATGACAGTAAACATAACTAATGATGGACCAATTACTATTATGTTGGAGAGATAATTATATGAATAAAACTAAATTAAATAATCGTATTATAAATGCTGCGGCATTAATGATTTTATTATATGTAGGTATTATTAACATTGGTTTGTTATGGGGAATTATAACTAAGTGTGTTCAAGTATTAGCTCCTTTTATAGTAGGATTTGCCTTTGCTTATGCATTTACACCATTAGTTAGATGGTTAGAAAATAAAAATGTTCCACGTTTAGCAGCTCTATTAATAGTAATATTTGGATTAATATTGATAGTTCTATTATTACTTTCAATAACATTACCACTTGTTTATGATCAATTATCATTACTAATTAAAATGTTAGGAGAAGTATTTACTAATGTAGATAATAAATTTGATTTAAATATTTTGAATTTTGAAATAAAAATAACTGATTATTTAAATGATGCTTTAAAACAAATAGGAGCAATTGCTTCTTCAACTACGATGGGATTTTTAAATAAATCAATTAATTTTACTGGTAAGTTTATTGTAGGATTTGTAGGATTTATCTATTTCTTAGTAGATATGGAAAAGATAAGAGTTGGATTAAAAGAAATATTATTAGCTAATTCTAAGAAAATATATAAATATATTAAATGTATGGATGTTGAAATAACTAATTATTTAAAAGGATTAGAAATATTTATGGTTATTCAATTATTTGAATATAGTATTCTATTCTTTATAATTGGGCATCCTAACTGGTTAATACTAGGAATTCTTGCATGCTTAACAACAGTTATTCCATACTTTGGAGGATTAATTACTAATATTATTGCGATTATTCTAGCTAGTGTTGTATCTTTACCATTAGTTATTATGACAACTATTATATGTTTGATATTCCCACAATTAGATGGTTACTTGATATCACCCAAAGTATATGGTAAAACAAATAATGTTAATCCATTAATAACTATAATGGCTGTATCTATTGGTGGTACTTTAGCTGGTATGACTGGTATCGTAGTAGCACTACCATGTTACTTGTTAATTAGAACAACATATAATTACTTTAAACCTGATTTAAAAAAAGGAATGGATATAGTTAAAGAAACAATATAGAACTCTGATATTTCAGAGTTTTTTTGAACAATTAATCGTTGTAAAGCTAAAAAAGTTTTGTTATAATAAAAAGTAACTTTTTGAAGTTTCTTTTTTTAGGAGGATCAATATGGAATTTGCAGAAGATATAGACAGTTTAGTAGAAAGGTTAGCAAATGCTACTATCCAACTAAAAAATGCTAAATCAGCGGATGAGAGAGTAGCATTAGGAAATTATATATATACTTTATATGAAACGTTAGAGGCAATAATTTATCTACCTCTAGGTTATACTGAAAAAGATGTTTTTGGTAGTCATAAGAATGTACAAAAATATCTAAAAAAAACAGATATATATCATGACAGAATTATAAATAATTTCTATGATAATAGAGATTATCATAATCAACTATTAGGGAATATTATTAATGAACTTAGTTATATAGTAGATGGATTTATGGATAATCAATATTCATGTATGTATAATTCTATTACTAAAGGTGAGTTTTTTGATGTTTTTGAATCTTTTCTTAAAAGTTTAAAATTAGATAAAGATTTTAATAAGTTTATTAAGGATGTAGGTATTTATGCCTATGATGGTGGAAATATGTCTGCTGCAGGATTCTTATTATTTAATCCTATCGATAAAGCTTCTGATGTATTTATCGGTGATGCAGATTATGATGTTAGAACATTAACATATCTAGCACATGAATTTGGACATGTTTATGATTTTTCAAAGTTTGAAGGTAATCCTATTGATTATAATAATTATTTACACCGATCACTTTTTACTGAAGTATCATCTGTATTATTTGAAAGATTAATGATAGAATATTTAATTAATAATGATGTTTTAGTTAAAGAAACAAAAGATATGCTAGTAGCTAGAAAAGCTGTATATTACTTGACATTAATTGCTAGTTATATCGATAGTTTACTTGATTATGAAATATTAAGAAATGATAAACAGAATAAGTATAGTGCAGAATATATTTATTCATTAATAAGTAAACATGTAGATAGAGATATTAAAGATATTATCGATGGAATAGGTGATCTAGATGTAAAACGTAATTGTATTTATACATATGGTGACATAATTTCAATGATTATAAAAGAAAAAGTTGATAAGTATGGGTTTGATAAAGATATGTTATTAGAATTATTTGAACATAGAGGTGAGATTTTTTCTCCAGAAATTCTTGATAAATATGAAGTTACACCAGAAAATTATATTAAAGGTTATCAAAAAGAATTAAAATTACTAGAAAAATAATTGTATAATTTGAATAAAAGTATTATAATATAAATGTCTGCTTGGGGAAGAGTAGTTATATAAGAATTAAAAAGAGAGAGTATGGTTGGTGCAAATACTTAATTTAAATATAATGAAGACACCCTGTAATAAGTAATCGGTTTATCGCGATATAGATAATATGAGTAAAAAAATAAGGTGGCACCACGCAATAAGCGTCCTTTGGGTAGCCATCTTTTTATTTTTAGGAGGGATAGAATGATTCAAAAACAAAAAGGTTGTAATGACATATTCGGGAGAGAGGCTAAAGTTTGGAAGTATGTTGATAGTGTAATTGATGCTTTAATGGAAAAGTATAATTATACTTATATTCGTACTCCAATTATAGAAGCAACTGAATTATTCCATAGAGGTATAGGTGATACTACGGATATTGTAACTAAAGAAAGTTATGATTTTGAAGATAAGGGTGGTAGAAAGATAACTCTTAGACCTGAAGGTACTGCTGGTGTTGTTAGAAGCTACATTGAAAATAAAATGTATGGGGATCCTAATCAGCCAGTAAAAGTTTACTATAATGGAACAATGTATCGTTATGAAAGACCTCAAAGTGGAAGAGATAGAGAATTAACTCAATTTGGTATGGAAATACTAGGTAGTGATGATCCACTTAGTGATGCAGAAATTATTTCTTTAGCAGTTAACATTTATAAAGTGTTAGGTTTAAAAGAAATAAAAGTAAATATAAATACATTAGGAGATACAGAATCACGTAATAATTATCGTGAGGCATTAATTAAATACTTTAAACCACATATTAAAGACTTTTGTGAAGATTGCCAAGAGAGGCTAAAGAAGAATCCACTACGTATCTTAGATTGTAAAGTAGATGCTGAAAATAGAATATTAAAAGAAGCACCTAAAACATTAGATTACTTAAATGATGAAAGTCGTGATCGTTTTGAGAAGGTTCAAGAATATTTAGATATAATGCAAATTAATTATGAGATTAATCCAAATATAGTTAGAGGATTGGATTACTATAATCACACAGTATTTGAGATAGAAGCAAATGTAGAAGGTTTTGGTTCTAATAATGTTATAGGCGGTGGAGGCCGTTACAATGGACTAGTAAAACAATTAGATGGTCCAGATACACCATGTGTGGGATTTGCTTGTGGATTTGGTAGATTAGTAATGGCTTTAGAATTGGAAAAAGTAAAAATGCCAATAGTTGAAGATGTTGATTTATTCTTGATGTATGTTAATGAAGATGAAAAGAAGAATGCTGCATACTTAACACAAGAATTAAGATTAGCTGGATTTGTTGTTGATACAGAATATACTGGTAGAGGATTAAAAGCTCAATTTAAACAAGCAGATAGATTAAATGCTAAATTTATTGCTGTATTAAACAGTGAAGATTTGAATAATAATGAAATTAAAATAAAGAATAATAGAACTAAAGAAGAAGAAATAATTAGTTTAGATGCTTTAATCTATTATTTAGATGAACAATTAAATGCTATGGAAGAAGAGAGTGACGATTGTGATTGTGGTTGTCACGATGAAGACCATGAATGTGAATGTGGACATGAATGTAAATGTAGTCATAAGGAGTAGATATATATGAAAAAATTTAATAATGGTGAATTTAATATTAAAAATTTAGGAGAAGAAGTAGAATTATTTGGATGGGTTCAAAAGAAAAGAAACTTAGGAGGATTAATTTTTATTGATCTTCGTGATAAGAGTGGTATTATTCAAATAGTAGTAAGACCAGAACAAGAATTCTATGACTTAGCTTCTTCATTTAAAAATGAATCAGTAATTAGAGTAGTAGGTAAGATTGTAGAAAGAGAAAGTAAAAATAAAAATATTCCTACTGGTGAAGTAGAAGTAGTAGTATCTGAATTAGAGTTATTAACTACTTCAGAAGATATTCCATTTGAAATAGTTGATGATACAACTGCTTTAGAAGATACTAGATTAAAATATCGTTATTTAGACCTTAGAAGAAATAAATTAAAAGAGAATATGTTACTAAGAAATGAAGTATTACACTTTATACGTAATAAAATGTATGATATGGGATTTATTGAAGTACAAACTCCAATTTTAACAGCTTCATCTCCAGAAGGAGCAAGAGACTTTGTTGTTCCATCTAGAAACTTTAAAGGTAAGTTCTATGCTTTACCTCAAGCTCCTCAAATATATAAAGAGTTATTAATGGTTGGGGGACTTGAAAAGTATTTCCAAATAGCTCCATGTTTTAGAGATGAAGATCCAAGAGCTGATAGAACATTAGAATTCTACCAATTAGATTTAGAAATGTCTTTTTGCGAAGAAGATGATGTGCTTGCTGTTGGAGAAGATGTTTTCTATGATGTATTCACAACTTTCTCAGATAAGAAAGTTAGTCCAAAACCATTTAGAAGATTTTCTTTTAGAGAAGCAATGGATAAATATGGTACTGATAAACCAGATTTAAGATATGAAATGCTATTAACTGATATTACAGATGTCTTTAAAAATACTGAATTCACTTTATTTAAGAATGTTATTGAATCTAATGGAGTTATTAATGCTATTGTAGTAGAAAATGCTGCTGATAAGTATTCAAGAAAGCATTTGGATGAATTAGATAAGTTAGCTAAAAGTAGAAAAGCTTCTGGATTAGCTTATTTAAAGTTTAATGAAGAAGTTACTGGAAGTATTGCTAAAGTAATGTCTGAAAAAGAAATAAAAGATCTTAAGAAAGTATTAAAAGTAAAAGATAATGATTTAGTATTAATAGTTTCAGGAGCTTATAAGATAGTAAAACCTGCTTTAGGAGCTATTAGAGTTAAAGTGGCTACTGATTTAGATTTAGCTGCTAAAGATCGCTTAGAAATGTGTATTGTTAATGACTTCCCTATGTTTGAATATGATGATGCAAATCAAAAATGGGATTTCTGCCATAATCCATTTAGTATGCCTCATGGAGGAGCTAAAGCTTATGAAGGTAATTTAGAAGATATTTTAGCTTATCAATATGACTTTGTATGTAATGGTAATGAAATGGCTTCAGGAGCTATTAGAAACCATGATTTAGATTTATTAGCTAAAGGCTTTGAAATAGTTGGATATGATCGTGAACATGTTGAAAAGAAATTTAGATCAATCTTTACAGCATTCAAGTATGGATGTCCACCTCATGGAGGTATGGCTCCAGGAATTGATAGAATCCTAATGCTAATTAAAGATGAACCAAATCTAAGGGAAGTTCAAGCATTCCCACCAAGTGCTTCAGGACAAGACTTAATGATGGGAGCACCATCTGAACTTGAACCAATTCAATTAGAAGAATTAGGAATAAAAGTTATTTAACAGAAACAACTGTAAAACACAGTTGTTTTATTGTTGCTTATTTGCATTTTAAAAAAAATTTGATATACTGAATATATAAAATAGGTGATTATATGGCAGAAATAAAAAAACGTAAAACTAGTAAAATAGCCAAATCAGTAAAAGAAATAAAAGCTCATGAAAAAAGATATACTTTTCTATTAGTCATATTTTTCGTACTTTTATTCATTTGTATTGGTTACTTTTCATTAAGAGTTAAATAAAGAGGATGTAATTATGAAATTAAAGAAAATTAGTTTATTTATATTATTATTTGTATTCTTTTTACCGTTTGTTGTTCATGCTGAGGATTGCCAATCAGATAAAGTAACAATTAAATCAATAGAAAGAACAGCTAAATCAGAAAATGTATTAGAAAAGTCTGATCCAGAAGTTAGTGGAAAACAAATAGGATTAGATTTAAAAATGCTAGAAGTAGGAGATGAAGTTGAATATAAAATGGTAATTAGTAATGCTTCTGGAGAAGACTATGAACTTGATAAAAATAGTGCAATGGTAAGTTCAGAATATATTAATTATTCATTTGAAACACTAGATAATTCAAATATTATAAAAGCTGGAGAAACAAAAGAAGTACGTTTACGAGTAAAATATGCCTATAAGGTAGACGATAGCATGTATGTAAATGGAGTTTATAGAGATAATAAAGATTTAGCGGTTAATCTATCCAGTAATAAACAAGTAGAAGTTAATCCTAATACAGGAAGAAATTACTTAATATTATTAATGCTTGTATTAGTAATTCTAGGAGTAAGCATATATTTAATAAAGAATCGTAAATATTCAAAACTAATGATCTTAATATTAGGCACAATGATAATTATTCCGACAAGTGTATATGCAATATGTAAATGTCAAATAAAGATAGATTCAAAAGTAGAAATTGCCAAAAATCCTACTTTCTGTGTAGAAAAAGAAGAAGATACGAAGTATTTTGAATTTATTAAAAATATGACATGGGAAGAATATTATGAAAGTGATTTCTTCAAAGATGAAGATTGGTTAGAGGATGATGGATTATTTTATAATTTCCCAGAGGCTTTCCGTCCTGAAAATTCTTTTGAATTAAGAAATATAGAGTATGACTATAATGATAGATTTGACATGGATGTACCTAGTGGTAAAATAATTCAAAGTACATTGGGTTGTTATACATATCGTTCATCAGAGCCACAATAATAAAAAAGACCAATTGGTCTTTTTTTAATTTATAAATTTCTCAATAATATTTTTAGTTAAAACAGGATTATTTAAATAAGAAAAATGATTTCCATTTTGATAAATAATTAGACCAGAATTATTAATATGTTTCCTCAAATAATAAGCATCTTTTAATGGTGTATCTAAATCCTTTTCTCCCCAAATAATCAAAGTATCACAATCAATCAATTTATAATATTTTCTTAAATCTTCATTAATAATATTTTTAAATGTATCCTTCATT
>JAFWGF010000030.1 GCA_017512495.1 Bacilli bacterium | reverse complement strand
TACAGGATACACTTACAACCTACTTCCAAGCTTTATTGGTTTAAGTGAATCTCAAGCTAGAGCACTTGCTTCTAAATATGGAATTTCAGTTAGTTTCACAGGTGGTAATGGATTTGTAATAAGTCAAAGTCAACCAGCTAATAGACGTCTTGATCTAATGGGTAGAAGTGTTACTTTAACATTAGGTGGTAATAAAAAAGATGATGATGAAGATAAAGAAAAAGAAAAGGAAACAGACAAAGACAAAAAAACAGATGATGAAGAAGATGATGACAGCGGTAATACTTCAGGAGGTTCTAGCGGTGGTAACACTTCAGGAGGTTCTGAAGGCGGTAATACTTCAGGAGGTTCTGAAGGTGGTAATACTTCAGGAAATGATGATCAAGGATCATCTGAAACATCTCAACAAAATCCATAATAAAAGAGCTTATAAAGCTCTTTTTTTTATACAAAAAAAGAACTACTTTTGTAGTTCTACTAAATCTAACTTTTTATCATCATGGACAAATATTAACTTAGCTTCTTTCTGATAATCTGAGAAATTACTATCAGTGTATGACCATGTTACATCAATTATATAAGCTTTTTCATCAGATTTGTCACCATACTCAAAAGTTTCTTGTTTTACCTCTCCTACCTCGATATTAGAAACAACAGGTAAAGATTGTTTTCTATTATTGTAAATGTTATTTTCTACATACTTATAATAAGTATCTTGAGCATTCTCTAAAAAGTTCCCTAATACATCGGGATGAACAAAGTCAACTCCACCAATATCAGTTTTAGAAATTTTATCTTTTAGCGAATAGAAGTCATATACAAACATCTCAGAAATCTTTTTAGCGTAAGCTTCTTCATCCACTTTATCTGCCTCTAAGATTTCTTTTAGTTCTTCAAACATCTTCTTATAAGCAGCTGGTTTATTATCCTTTAATTTATATCCATATCCTTTTATTTCACCAACTACTTTAGCTTCTTTTACTTGCTTTTTATCACCCATTTGTTTATATGCTAAAAAACCACAAACAGCTAAAGCAACAATTAATATTATAAGTAATAATATTCTAAATTTCTTTTTTAATTTCATTTGTTATCACTCACCTCTTTTAATTCTTTATTTTTATCTTCGTTTAACAAATCAAATACAATAATATTGTTTGAAACATCCAATAATTTATTAGTATATTCTGTATTCTCAGCTATTTCTTCCTCACTAATAGGTGTTTCAGTTAATGGTAAATAAGCTGCTTTTTGACTATTATAATACAAATTATTATTAACCCAATTACCATTAGGGAATACTACAATATTCTTCTCTCTAATATTATAGATATCATGTCCTAAAGCATACTTGTTATAGAAACCAAACATATTTCCTAAAGTTGGTACTACATCATACATACCCATAACATTACTATTTTCAAAATTTAAAGAAGTATCTTTCATATTCTTTGTCCAAATAATAAATGGAACTTTTCTACCTAATTCATATTGGTATGAATCAAATACACGATAATTAGGATCTTCTTCCTCTAAAACACTATCTGTTTCCTTATTATAATTATATAACCTATTATAATCTTTTTTTGGTAATCTTGCATCATGATCTCCATATAATACAAATACAGTATTATCAAGTAATCCTCTTTCATCTAATCCATCAATAAACTCTCCTAATGCACTATCAGCATAATGAATTGATTTAAAATAATTACCTAACTTAGTACCTTCCATATATGGATAAGAAACTTCTTCTGTTGTTCCATCTTCATTAGTAATAGTTTCTTTTATATCAACAGGGAATTCACCATATTTATCTACTTCAGAGAATGGTGTATGATTAGTTAACATAATTAATAAACCATACCATTTATCATGTTTTTGATTAATCTTCTCTATTTTATCAACTGATTGTTTAAAGAACTCTTTATCAGATAGCCCTAAACCAATCATATTTTCTTTATCGACTTTATAATCTACTTTACTATAGAATCTTTGATATCCCAAATTCTTATGCATAGCTCTTCGATTCCAGAAATCAGCATTATTTGCATGCATACTAAATGTATAATAACCTTTTTCATTTAATAAAGTTGGAATACCAATATATTCTCTATTCGAATATGAAACAAAAGCTGTTCCACTCTTTGTAGGCATTAATGATGTATTATAAGTTAACTCTGAATCACTACTAGTTCCAACACTCACTTGTGAATAGAAATTAGAAAAATACATACCGTCTTGAGATAATCTGTTTAATGTAGGAGTTACTTCCTGATCATTAAATCTTAATCCTATAACATTAGTCATCATACTTTCAGCATGAATAACAATAACATTTTTACCCTCAAAAATATTAGTATATTGATTAGCTTCAGGCTTTTCACTTACGTTAGCAAAATAATCATTAAATTCTCTACTAGCCTTATCATAACCAAACATTGAATTAACTTTAGGCTGTACTGAAGCTACTAAATCATTAGCTTGATAAACATAAATACCAAATCTCATAACAATATATTCTTTATTCCATTGTTTAAAGAATCTAGATACATCCAAAGAAGATAATGTTACTAAAAAGATTACTAATAAAGCTCCTGTAACAGATAAAGATTTAAATGTTCTTTTTCTTCTTTCAGATTTTAATTCTACTCTCTTATAATAATTCTTTTTCTTTAATTTTAAATGTATTCCAATAAGTATTAATGGTGCAATTACATATATTAAATCTTTTAATTGTAATACATTTTCAACAACTGCATCACCTACATCCCCAATATATTGTGTTAATGATAACATTGACACAGAAGCGAATGATGTATAAAAAGTATAATATACTGAATTAACCATACAAATTCCTGTTAAAAATAAACAGAACCCAAAATAATAAGCAAACCTATCTTTAGGCTTAAGTAAATAGCCAAAAGCCCCTATCATACTAACTACAACAGTATCAGCTAAGACTGCTTTCCAAGATAAATAATTCTCTACAGAATGCATACAAAGGAATCTCAATATTGTTGAATTTAAAACTCCAGTAATAACAAAAGTAAGAAATAAAATATTATTTTTAAAATATTCTCTTACTAAATGATCTCTCTTAATAATTCTTATTCTTTCAGAAATATCTCTTTTGAGTTTTTTCCATGAATTTTTAAGTATTTTCATATACATAACCTCACTAGTTAATTATAGCATATTTTTAATTTATAGTACATATCTACAAATTAAAAAGTAACTATTAAAGTTACTTCAAATATAATTATATTTTAAGTATCACCATCGCATATAGATAAACCATTTCCATAAACAGCACAAAACCACTCTACATTTGTTGTTTGTACAAACTAGAATTCATACAAAAAAGAAACTATTTTTTATCTTCTTTAGTTTCTTCTAATTTTACTTCTAATACTATTGCTAGTATTCCAAGAATTAATATTAATGCCAACAACATAATATGAAACGTTAACAAAACAACACCATATTCATCTTCGGAATGAATTATGTTGATAACGTCAAATACTATATAAGCTAAGGTTGCTAATATAGCTATACTAGGGTTGTTTTTTTTATAACTAAATGCAATTATAGAGGCTAATATCAGTGCAGCTATTGTACCATAGACAATAAACAAGGCGTCACTAAAACTATAATCTGGTGTTGGTATCAAGGCTGTAAACACAAAAATTACAGGAATAGATATAAGTGAAGTTAAACATGCAAATAGCAAATACTTGTTTTTAAACTTTTTTTCACTCTTATTCATTTCTTTTCTTCTTTCATTTGATTCTTATATTCACTAGCGTTTATTACCATTCCAAATACATAAATATAAGATAATAAATAAATCCATAATAGTAATACTAAAATATTAGAAATACTTCCATAGAAAACATCATATCTAGCAAATTTTTCAATATAAAAAGCAAATATCTCGGTAGATAATATCCAACCCAATGTAGTAAATGCAGCTCCTATATTAGTCGTCCTAGCTGGTATATCTCGATCAGGAGCTATTACATACATCATCTTAATATTAATATATAAAACAACTAAAATTAATGGATATTTTAAAATAATCAGCAGCTTCTGAAAGAAAGTAACTGTATCAGTATTTCCAGTACCAGCTCTAATAAGTTCAAAAAATGTACTACCAAAAACTGGAACTACTATCAAGAATAAGAATAATCCAACTAAAATAAAAATCATTAATATAGCTTTCAATCTTCTTGAAATAACATCTCTTGGTTCTACTTTATATATTTCATTAGAAATATTAATCATTGAATATGTACCATTAGATGCTAATAAGAAAGCTGAAAAATAAAATACTACAATATTAAAATTAATTCCATTACCAGCAATTATTCCATCTAAAATATTTAATATCCCTTCAGGAATAGTATCAGACATTGTTACTCTAATTGTATCTACTGAAATAGATAACGCTGCTGCTAAAGTAACTAATAAAGCCAACAATGGAATAATTGTCATGACAAGATAAAAAGCAAGATGGCCTGGCAATATTCTCATTTCTGGTTTCATCAATAGTTTGAATATTTTAATACTAAGCTCCCTTGCTTTATTCATTTTATCACCTTTTTATTTATAATCTTCTTTATTAGTAATCATCTCTAGAGTTGCTTCATTAATCGCATCATCTAAAGTTTTAATTTCATCAGTAATCATACTATAACCAACTGCTGCACCAAACTCATGAGGTAAACTCTTCATTTCTTTAGTTAATTTCTTAGTATAAGTACTAATTTGTCTTTCACTATAACCAATTAAGTAAATTAAGAATTCATTACCATCAGTTCTAATGATTTCACTATTTTCTAACTGAGTATTTACTAAAATACTAGCTGCTTTAATAATTAATTGATCCCCTTCTTCATGACCATAATTATCATTAACGTATTTAACATTATTTAAATCAACCATCACAATTGATTGTGGGAATACTTCGCAATCTTCCCATTCACGCATTTTTACATTTAAATAATTTCTATTCTTTAAAGAAGTCAACATATCAGTATATTTTTGTCTATCAGTAATTTTTACTTTCTTCTTCTGTTTTTTCTTCTTAAAGAATAAGAATATTAATGATAATGTAATTATCGGTGCAAAGATAAGTATTAATACTACAGTATATATTTGTTGTAATGTAGACTCTTCTAAAATAGAAGCTTTTAAATTTTCTATTCCAGAATTACGATAATTATAATATGAATTAGTATTAATAATATAATTAAACAAATCATAGAATGCAGTATTATTGTCTTTAACCATGAACTTATAATCATTCATCATAGTATCTTGATATAATAATTTTAATTTTTTAAATTTATTATTTTGATAATAAGCATATATCTCTCTATCAACAACAATCATACGATTTCCAGCATTTTTAACTAAATCATTTAAATTACTAAATTCTTTTATATCAGATCTAGAATTATTAGAGAAATAATTATATAAAGAATCACCATTTAACATAGCAATTTTTTGTCCTTTTAAACTCTCAAAAGAACTAACTATATGATTATCTTCTTGTTTACCTAAAACAACATAATCTTCAATAAATGTAGATACTGTAGGTAAATATTTATCATTACTATAATTATAATAATCAAAATAAACATCTATTTTACCTTTTTCTGCTGCTTTCTTTAATTCCTTTTTACTACTAAACTTCTTATATTTAAAATTAATATCAGCAAGTCTAGATACTCTATCAATATATTCTCCTGCTATACCAGCAACACGACCATTTACTTTTAATTCATATGGCGGATTTTCTACATAACCATAAACATAGTTTTTAGAAATTAGTTTTGCTTTAGTCTTAGCATCTAATTTGTTTTTCTCTAAATAACAGTCAAGATAAGCTTTATTATACTCATCAATATAATTTAATTGTCTCCATTTATTATAGTATTTAGTAACTATATCATTTAATTCTTTATTATCTTTACTTAACGTTAAAACAATTTGTTTCTTAAGCTCTATAAAATAGTAATTAATATGATACTTATCTTTTTGAATTGTATAATCTAAATACATAATATTAGGCACTATAATCATATTTACTTCACCAGCATCTAATCCTTTATATAAATCTTCAATACTAGCATAAGTTTTATATGATAAATTAGTTCCACTTTTTAAATAAAAACCTATTTCTTCAGAGTCTTTTTCAAATACTCCAAATTTAATATTCTTCATATCAACAATATGATTTATTCTTTGATATTCTTTTCCTACTGCTACATAATTGTCATTAAATAGGAACAAATCATCTTTAGTTAACTTTGTATCATTACTTAAAATTCTAATTCTAAAACCTTCGCTACTTGGTTCAGAAGTCTTTAAATAAGGTATCTTATTAAAAGTAACACCTATTTTATCTTCAAAATCTTTTAAGAAATCAAAGATTACTCCTTCTCCATTAGCTCCATATAATGGATAATCATTAACCACTTCGAAATCATATGCTTGATCTTTATTTTTTTCTACCCATCTTTTTTCATTTACTGTTAAAGTAGTTGTTTTATCTTCTCTATTATAGTATCTATATACAAAGAAAAAGGCTACTGCAGCTATAATGATAGGTAAAATTATCATTAACTTCTTTTTCATATTTACTCTCCGCTCTATCTATCTTTAGTCCATGTATAAGCAGCTTTAGAATGATGTTTATATCCAATAATTGGAAATTGCGTATTATTAGTATCACTACTTATAATAGCCTGAATATCATAATAAGACTTCTCACTATCTGATAATTCTTCTAATGCAGAATTAGCTAATTCTTTAGCAGCACCAACGTCAACACCATCAACTACTGTCATATCAATATAGATAATTCTACCAGCTATTCTAACTTTAACAATAGAAGTACTAGCAGCTACTTTCTTTTCAATCTTTGCCTTAGTAGCATCTGATATTTCTACTTTATCTCTTCCTTCTAGTCTACTTCCATAAATTGCTTTTGCCTCATTAGGGAAAAACAAACTCTTTAATAGTAGAAATCCTACAAGTGCAAGAACAAGTATTATTGCTACTATTACCAAACTCATATGCTTTTTCATAAATTCCATATTATCACATCCTAGTCTATTTTATTATACACTATCCATTTTTCTTTTTCAATCTACAATTAGCGTAATTCCTCTGTTAAAATTTCCATTGCAACTTGCGGATTTACTGTTCCCTTAGTTTCTTTCATAACTTGTCCCATCAAGTATTTAATAGCTCGATCATGCCCATTTTTATAATCATTAACACTTTCTGGGTTAGATTCAATTATCTTCTTAATAACTTCTCTAATCTCTTTATCGTCAGTAATATTTTCAATACCTTTATCTTTCATTATTTCACTAATACTTTTCTTACTTTCTAAAACATCATCTAAAATATCTTTTAAATTCTTACTAGTTAAAGTCTTATCATCCATTAATTTAATTAAATCCAAGAATCTTTCTTTAGTAAGAGTAGTATCAGTAATAAGTTTTTCATGCTTGTTTAAGTAAGCTGAAATATCACCTAATAATAAATTACTAGCTATTTGGAAATTAGTCTTTTCTTCTAATAATTCATTGAAGTAATCACTTAAACTTCTATTTTGAACCAACTTAGTAGTATTAATATCTGATACTCCTAAGTTTTTATATACTTCTCTTCTTTCATCTGGAAGCATTGGAATGGTATTTTTAACATTCTCAATCATTTCATCAGTTATTACAACGAAAGGAATATCTGGTTCAGGGAAATAACGATAGTCATTTCCTGTTTCTTTTACTCTCATTAGAACAGTATCATTAAGTTTAGAATCAAATCTTCTAGTTTGTTCTTTAAATGTCTTTCCTTCATCATATAATTTAGCTTGTCTTTCTATTTCTTTTTCAATACTTAATCCAACATTAGAAATAGATCCAATATTCTTAATTTCTGCTTTAGTACCATATGGATCAGATTCACTCTTACGAATAGATACATTAGCATCTGCTCTCATTGAACCTTCTTCCATCTTACAGTCACTAACATCAGCATAGAATAATAATTCTTTTAATTTTTCTAAATATAACTTAGCCTCAGTACTAGTAGTCATACATGGCTTAGTAACTATCTCTATAAGAGGTACTCCTGCTCTATTAAAATCAAGAAGTGTTTTATCTTTTCTATGAGTACTCTTACATGTATCTTCTTCTATATGCATTTCTTCAATATAGATTTTTTTCTTTACTCCATTATCATCTATTTCTACATAGCCATCATATCCAATAGGTGTTCTATTCTGAGTAATTTGATAATTCTTTGGATTATCTGGATAGAAATAGTTTTTACGATCAAAGAACATTTGCTTTCTAATCTTACAATTAAGAATAGTAGCTGCTTTAATACCTAAATTAATTACTTCTTCATTTAATGTAGGTAATGTTCCTGGATAACCTAAATCAATCTCATTAGTTAATGAATTAGCCATCTGACCATATCCATTAATTGAAGGAGAAAATATCTTAGTATTAGTCTTTAATTCTACGTGTACTTCAATACCAATAGTTGGAATATAATTATTCATATTATTCTCCTCCTTTCGGATTTAAATCTAAGTTTAATTTATCTTCAATGAAACTACCTAAACGGTACATTTCAGCTTCTTCAAACTTATTACCAATTATATGCATACCAATAGGCATATGATTCTTATCAAATCCTACTGGAATACCAAGTCCTGGAAGACCTGCCATATTAACTGGAATAACTAAAACATCATCCATAAAACTCTTAGAGGGATCATCCATTGGATCATCTAAATTATAAGCAGTTGTTGTAGTTGTTGGACCTATTATATAATCATATTTTTTAAATACTTTATCAAACTCAGTAGCCATATCATCTCTAATAGATAATGCTTTATTGTAATAAGTCTTAGCATTTTCGCCACTTAGTAAGTAAGAACCTACCATGATTCTTCTTTTTACTTCTTTACCAAAACCTTCACGTCTAGTTTCTAAGTATAAATCCTCATGACTCTTTGGATTTTCATGAGATAAACCATATCTAATACCATCAAATCTAGCTAAGTTAGATGAAGCTTCTCCCATCGCAATAATTTGATATAAAGTAACAGCATTATCTAAATATTTCATATCAATATAATCAACAGTAGCTCCATTTTCTTTTAACATTTCAATTACGACTTCAATTGTCTTAATTATTTCAGGATCAACAATATCAGACATTAAGAATCTAGGTACTGCAATTTTCTTACCTTTAATATCTTTTCCAATTAATCTTGTATAGTCTTCTACTTCTCTATGTGAAGAAGTCATATCACGAGGATCATGCCCACTAATAACATTTAATAATAAGGCATTATTTAAAACATTTTGTGTCATTGGACCTAATTGATCTAGGGAAGATGCAAATGCAATTACCCCATAGCGAGATACTCTACCATAAGTTGGTTTCATACCTACAATACCTGTATATGAAGCTGGTTGTCTAATAGAACCCCCAGTATCACTACCTAAGGCAAATGGTACATGACGAGCTGCAATAGTAGTAGCACTTCCTCCACTTGATCCTCCAGATATTTTATTATTATTCCAAGGGTTTTTAGGAGCACCAAAATAAGAGGTTCTTGAACTTGAACCCATTGCAAATTCATCCATGTTAGTTTTACCAACAATAATCATATTGTGAGCTTTTATTTTCTCTACTACAGTCGCATCATATATAGGAATAAAATTATCTAATATATGAGATGCTGCAGTAGTACGTAAATCTTTAGTTAAAATATTATCTTTAACTGCAATAGGAATACCAAATAATAAGTTATCGACTTCTTTTCCTTCTAATTCTTTAGCTTGTTTTAAAGCCTCTTCTTTATTTAAAGTGATGTAGGCATTTAAATCTTTATCAGTTTCTATTCTTTCAAATGCTTCTTCTACTAAATCTATTGGTTTAATAGTACCTTTTTTTAATAAATCATTTATCTCTTTAATGCTCTTCTCTAAATACTTCATTAGGCACCTTCACTTTCACCAATAACTACTGGTACAGTTATATAATTACCAGTATGATTAGGAGCATTCTTTAATACTTCTTTGGCTTCTAACATTCTAGTATCTGTATCATTTCTTAAATCAGCATTATGATCCCATGGAGCTATTAATATCTCATCATCATAACCTACTACATCATTAACTTTTTCTACATCATCTAATAACTTTTTTAATTCTACTTGATACTTTTCTATCTCTTCCTCAGTTACTTTAATACGAGCAAGATCAGCAACATGTAATACTTCTTCTTTAGTCAATTTATTTTTCATATCAAGGTCCTCCCTTTTTGCTGTATTTATTATATCATAAATACTAACTTTGTAACAAAAAAAGAAGAGTTATTCTTCTTTCTTTTTTTCGTTTATTTCAGTTTCAATAGCCAATATATCAATATTCAATACAACTAGCAATACAGCAACAAATATCATTGCTATAATCCATGGCACAGAAGTCAACTTAGTTATCACAAACAAGCAAAAACCAGCTAAAAATAATGAGCCACTAAATATCATAAGTGTATCACTTTTTGTCTGCCCTAAAACAGTTATCCATGTAAAAGGTATTGATAAACAACCAAAAATCATGCCAACAAAAGTTGCGCTAGTACCTGAATTAAAGCATAATGATGATCTACAAGGAATTTCATCTGCCCCAGAAAATGTTATTGAGAATAGCAGTATAGGAACAATCATTGCTAAAATTCCTACAAAAAGCATTTCTCTTTTAAATGTTTTTTGTTTCTTTGCAATCATTTCATCATCCATTTTATTATCTCCTATCTTATTACATAAATAGTATAGCACAAAAAAAGAGTTATAAAAACTCTTATTGTTCAGCAAAACAATCTGATATGTAAATAGTATTTGGTGTTTTCTTAGTCATTGGTTCAAAATCACTTACTGTACCTATAATAGTAATTTCTTTACCTTCTTCAAAGTCAATATCTGTTTGATCTTTAACGATATCACATTTAACTTTTAAAGAATACTTATTACCTTCATCTTCATATCCCATTGTAATAGCATGATTCTTTTTATCTACTTTTTCTAACGTAGAGATAATTCTTACGAACTTTCTGTAATACTTATCATAAGCTTTATCACTATCTTCACTAAATTCTATTGCCATATCAATATCTTGACTAGTAATTGGTTCTACATTATATTTTAATGACCATTTACCTAATTCTCTATCTCTTCTACCTTGATATTGATGATATTTAATTACTTTATAACCAATACCATAATATTCTTTAGTACCACCATCTTTATAAGTATGAACTGGTATAGCAAATACTGGTCCTTTGTTATATCTAGTTACAGAAATTATATCTACAGCAACCATAATAATTAAGATAACAATAATAGAGAAAATAATATTAATAATTAATTTAGCTCTTTTTATCTTCTTATTATCATCAACTTCATCTAAAACTATTTCATCATTTTCATATGAATCAATAATTTCTTGTTCTTTTTCTTGTTCATTAATTTCTATTGATTCAGCAATATCTTTATGATCTCTTTTTGCATATTTCATAATAACACCTCTTATCCCCTTTTCATGCGCTATATTATAACATATTTTTATTATTTTGTAAAGTTTTACTTACTTTCTAACCTATCTTTAAACTCTTCTTCTGTCCAAATTTCTATTCCTAATTCTTGTGCTTTTGTATATTTACTTCCAGGATTTGCACCTACAATTACTACTGAAGTTTTACGAGACACTGAATCAACTGTTTTTCCACCTAAAGATTCTATCTTTTCTTTTGCTTCATCCCTAGTAAATATTTCTAATGAACCTGTAAGTACAAATGTCTTTCCAGAAAACATTTCATTTTCTATCACTTTTTGACCTAAATACTTCATATTAAGTTTAAATTCTTTTAACTTATTAATTATTTCTTTGTTTTCTTCTTTAGAAAAATAATTAATTACACTTTCAGCAATTATATTACCAATATCAGGTATATTTACTAACTCCTCAAATGTAGCATTAAATAAATTATCCATTGTTTCAAACTTACTAGCTAATATCTTAGCAGTTTTAGCTCCTACATGAGGAATCCCTAATCCAAAGACTAGTTTTTCTAAAGAATTATTCTTACTATTTTCAATTGCATCTAATAAATTAGTAACTGATTTTTCTCCATAACCCTCTAATCTCTTTAAATCTTGTTCATGCTTTTTTAAATCATAAATATCTGGAATACTTGTTATAAACTTAAAATTGTAAAAGTCTTCCATAATATTTTCTCCTAGACCATCGATATTCATCGCATCTCTAGATACAAAATGTATTAAACTTTCAACATGTCTAGCAGGACATTTATCATTAGGACAGAAGTAATCTACTTGTCCTTCTTTTTTTACTAATTTAGTATGGCACATAGGACATTCTGTAATCATTACAAAGTCTTTTTCGTTACCTTTTCTTCTTTCTATTTTTCGTTCTACTACTTCTGGAATAACATCTCCAGCTTTTCTAATTGAAACAATATCTCCTATTTTTAAATCTTTCTCAACAACATAATCTTCATTATGAAGAGTAGCTCTTGAGATAGTACTTCCAGCAACTATAACTGGTTCAAGAACCGCATTAGGAGTTATTTGACCAGTTCTTCCAACTGTAAAAATAATATCTGTTAATTTAGTTAATACCTCTTCAGCAGGAAATTTATACGCCGTAGCCCATTTAGGATATTTAGCTGTATAACCTAATTTTCTTTGATCATCAATACTGTTTACTTTTATTACTACTCCATCGATATCATATGGTAAATCACTTCTAATTTTACCTTTTTCTTCGATGAATTCTATTACTTCATTTATATTTTTTACTAATCTATTATTTGGATTAATTTTAAATCCTAAATCTCTCATAAATTCAATGGCTTCTTCATGAGTATGTAATCCATAATCTTCTGGATCAGGTAAATGATAAATAAAATTGTCTAATTTTCTCTCTGCAGCTACTTTAGAATCTAATTGTCTAATAGAACCAGCTGCAGCATTACGACAATTCTGTAATAATGGTTCTCCTTTTTCTTTTCTCTTTCTATTAAGTTCTTCAAGAGTTTTCTTATTCATGAATATTTCACCACGAACTTCGATATCTACTGGTTTTTTTAACTTTAATGGAATAACCTTAATAGTCTTAACATTATGAGTAATATCTTCTCCAGTTGTCCCATCTCCTCTAGTTGCTCCTCTGACTAAATTACCTTTTTCATATAAAAGTGATACTGAAAGACCATCTATCTTTAATTCACACATGTACTCTGGAGTAATACCTTCTTTTTTTATTCTTTCATCAAAAGCAATTAGTTCACTTTCAGAAAAAACATCACTTAAAGACATCATAGGAATTTTATGATTTACTTTATTAAATGAATCAATAATTTTACCACCAGCATGCTGTGTAGGAGAATCTTCTCTAACCCAATCTGGATGAGCTTCTTCTATTTCAAATAATTCTCTTAAATATTTATCATATTCTTGATCAGTAATTGTAGGATTATCAAGAGTATGATAATTATAATCTGCTTCATTAATAATATCTATTAATTCATTCATTCTTTCTTTCATAATATCACCTATTTCCTACTTATATTATACCATAAAAAAAGGAGTTAATCCCATAAATGTAATGGATAATCTCCTTCATTATTTTCTTCTGTTTTTATTAATGCTTTAATTGATTCTCTTACTGCTGGAGCATCTTCTTTATATGTTACTCCATACCATGTAGCAGTTGTAGGAATCACTTCACAAGTAGCAAATCCTTCATCAATTGAGTTAAATAAAACATCAGGTATTAAGAATTCACACTTATCTAATTTTTCAGCATTTTTTTCTAAGAATCCTTTAAATTTACTATCGATATAATTAAAGATACTTGAATCAAATAATAACATATTCATTGAAACTGTATCATCTTCTGCAACTATAAATTCTGGTAATGTTTCATCTAATGGTTTAGCTTTAATAGTACCATCATCTGTTCTACCTACTGAACTTTCAGTTAACTTAGTTAAATAACCATTTTTTACATTACATACTCCTCTTTTAACTGCACCATTCTCAGTAATAGTATTTTTTACTAAATAACCTACCATTCCATAACGATGTGGTGTATCATTTGCATTCATATTTTTTAAAAATTCAGCACCTTTTAAGAAAGCATCTCTTCCATAAAAATCATCCGCATTAATAATCATAAAAGGTTCTTGTACCATATCTTTACAACATAAAATTGCATGAGCTGTTCCCAATGGTTTTTGTCTATCCTTCAACTCATCATAAAATAATGGAACATTATCATTTTTTTGGAATGCATATTCAACCTTAATATGTGGTTCTACCCTAGCTCCAATAGTTTCTTTAAAGACTTCAAAGTTTTCTTCTTTGATTAAGAATATTACTTTATTAAAGCCTGCTTCTAATGCATCGTAAATAGAATAATCGATAATAAATTCTCCATTAGGTCCCATTGGTTCAATTTGTTTTAAACCACCAAACCTACTTCCCATACCGCCTGCTAAAATAACTAATGTAATATCTTTATTCATTATATTCCTCCTTCGTACTTGTATTATATCACATATAAAAAAAAGAGGCTAATTAAAGTCCCTCTTTTATTGTTTTTCTAGTTAGTATAGTAAATACAATAGTTGCCCCACTTAATACAAATATGATACCTAATACTACATTTTGCCAAGCTTTATCCATTCCAGAATCAGGAACATCTACAATAACTTCTGTCTGTTTTTTAGGTTCTTTCATTCCAGCTAAATAGTTTTCCTTATCAATTGTTATTCTCATAAATGCAGTATATTCAGCTGGTATATCTGCTGCTTCAGAAGTTGTTTTAGTTGGATTTATTTCTACTTTAACTCCTGTAAATTCTTTATTCCCTTTAGATATATCCGAATAATTCTCTTCAAAATAATCAGCTGCTAAATAGGAATTAAACATTACCGTTAATATTGAAAGAGCTGACAAGTAACTATTATCACTTAATTTTGTTTTTTCAGCTATTATTATAGTATTCTTTCCATTATCACCAGATTTTTGATACCAAAGATTACCCTTACTACCAGATACTTTACCATTACCTGAGATAACATTTCTATTAATCGCTACATCCAATACTTCAAAATACTCACTAGTATTACTTGCTAAAGGAATTTTCTTACTAATATCTAATTTAAATTCCAATTTATCTTCTGTTGTAGCTTTATATTCAATCCCTTGATTTTCAAGAGTATAATTCAAAACATCTCTTGAAAACAAAGTACTAATCATTTGACCATCTGAATATCCATGAAATTGCCCAGTACTATCAGCTAATAGTGAAAAAATCAAATAAACTGTTGTTCCTTCACCACTTGAAGTAAAAGCCGCACCACTTAATATTGTCCCCTCTAATTTAAACTCATAAGCCATTGTTGTAGCACCCGTCTCTACTTTGCTTACTGCTATTTTGTTTTCTGAAACAGTAGCATGCAAAACAATTCCTTCTGTTGCATACTCTTGAACTTTTGCACTACTATTAAACTTCTCTGCTATTTGTTGTAACGTTGGTGTTTCGGCATAAACATTAGGTCCAATTAAAAATATACTTAATAATAAACAAATATAAATTACTTTAAATATTTTTTTCATTTTATCATCCTCACACTAGTATTATTTTTTTAATTATCTCATTAAAATTATATTTTATCAATATAATTTATACTTTAGACAATTTTTTATGATTTTTCATTAATTTTTTAATACCATGCGGATGCTTAAAGGCAACACTTACTAAAGTATTAGTTACTTCTACTACTCTACCAGCTCCAAAAGTCTCATGATAAACATAATCACCTACTTGATAATCAACTTCTTCTTCTCTAAACACTTCTTCTTTTATTATTTTTTCTTCCTTTGGTTTAATTTCATCTTTTACATTAGAATCAATTAAATTAGTATTTATTTCTGAAATAAATCTACTAACCGGGTTAATTTGTTCTTTACCAAATAAAGTCCTTCTTCGTGCATTAACTAAATGTAAATCATCTTTAGCTCTAGTAATAGCTACGTACATTAATCTTCTTTCTTCTTCTATATCAGAGCTTTCCATTAAAGAATTCATATGAGGAAATAATCCTTCTTCCATACCAATAACAAATACATGATCAAACTCTAAACCTTTTACAGAATGAACAGTCATTAAATTAATACGATTAGGATCATCTTTATATTCTTCTACATCACTAATTAAACTAATTTCAAGTAAAAAATCTTCTAAAGAAATTAATCCTTCTCTTTCTTCAAATGATTTAGTAATAGATTTAAATTCTTCTAAGTTCTCTAATCTAACTTCAGCTTCAAGTGTCTTTTCACTTTCTAATTCATCTTTCATTCCAGTTGCATCTAATACTTTATCAATTAATTCAGTAAGAGTAAGATCATTAGAAATTTCTTTTAATTTTTCAATCATTTCTTTAAAAGCTAATTCTTTACCACTATCTATAGCGTCATAAATACTAGTATTTTCTTCATCAGCTTTAGTAGTAAGATTTTCTATTGTTTTTAAACCAATCCCTCTTTTTGGTACATTAATTACTCTAAGTAAAGATACATTATCTTTAGAATTATGTATTAATCTTAAATAAGCAATTAAATCTTTAATTTCTTTTCTAGAATAGAAATAGAAACTACCTACAACACGATAAGGTAAGTTTTCTCTTAACATTTCTTCTTCCATTACACGGGATTGAGCATTAGTTCTATAAAGAACAGCAATATCTTTATATTCTACATTTTTATTTAATAATTCTTTTATTTTTCTAACAACATACTGAGCTTCGTCTCTTTCATTATAAGAACGATAATATTTTATCTTTTCTCCTTCTCCTCTAGCTGTCCATAGCTTCTTATCTTTTCTTTGTTTATTATTCTTAATAACATCATTAGCTGCATCTAGAATAATACTAGTAGAACGATAATTCTGTTCTAATAAAATAGTCTTCGCATCTTTATAATCTTTTTCAAAATTTAATATATTCTTATAATTAGCTCCTCTAAAACTATAAATACTTTGAGAATCATCCCCAACACATGTTAACATTCTATTCTTAGCACTTAACAGCTTAGTTAGAATATATTGAGCTTCATTGGTATCTTGATACTCATCTACTAAAATATATTGATAATAATCTTGATATCTTTCTAGTATGTCAGGATTTTCTTTAAATAATTTTATTGGTAATAAAAGTAAGTCATCAAAATCTACTGAATTATTTTTATGTAACTTATCTTCATATCTTCGATATACTTCACAAACTATTTTTTCATATTCACTAACCGCATATTTTTCATACATATTGGGACTAGTCATTTCATTCTTACAACTACTTATTTTATTTCTAATAGCTTTAGGATTATATATTTTAGGATCATATCCCATATCTTTAATAATCTTTTTTACTACTGTTAATGAATCATCACTATCCATAATTACAAAATTACGATCATAACCCAGTACATTACAATTATCTCTTAATAATTTTAAGCCAAAACTATGGAAAGTAGAAACAGTCATCTTTTTGGCACAATCACCAACTTGTGCATAAACCCTATCTTTCATTTCTTTAGCAGCTTTATTAGTAAAAGTAATAGCTAAAATACTATAAGGACTAACGCCTAATTCATCTATTAAATAAGCTATTTTAGTAGTTAATGTTTTAGTTTTTCCTGCTCCAGCACCGGCAATTATAAGTAAAGGACCATCATTATATAAAACAGCTTCTTTTTGTCTATCATTCAATTCGTTTAAATTCATCTTATCAACATCCTCAGTAATTTATTATACCGTAATTGTATTCTTTAAACAAATAAAAAAGCGTTATTTAACGCTTCTATACATTTCTTGTAATTCTTCTATTTTATTCTTTTCTCTTTGTTGTCTTAACTTCTCATTTTTCTCTTTAAGTAATTTTGATAACACTTTATAATCATCTTTAGTAAAGATATCTTCAACAATATCTGTTTCCTTAGTAACAATTATTTCTTCTACTTGTTTCTTTGGAACATTACCATATATATAATCTGGTACAGGTAATGGTTCAAAATTAGCAGGTAGTTTTTTTACTGGTTTCTTAACTATTACTTTTTTAATCTTAGGCTTATAATCTTTTTTTACATAAATTAAAATCAATTTATATAATATTAAGAAGACTATCCAAGCAACAAACACTCCACTTGATAATTCAATTAAAGCCGTTACTTTTTTATTTCCATAGATTGATTCTTGAGCAAAGATATCTAATTTATTAGTATTTATGACACTTAGTATTAAAGCTAATAAATAAGTCATAATTATATAGACTGCTATATTTAATCTTTTAATAAGTTTATCTGTTTTAAAACTAAATACACTAATCCATACAATAATATTAGTTATTATCATAGCTGCCATATAAATAGCTAAATTAGGGAAGTAAATTGCGATGAAAAAGTTATTCATCATATAATCAAACATTTTACTTAAAGTCCCATGATAAGCAATTATTAAAATTATAACGGTGAAGACAGAGACACATAGATAAATCTTTTTATTTCTTTTAACAGTCTTCTTAGTAGTTGTTAGAAAAATGTATCCTAATACTAGTAATAATACTAAAATAATCAAATACAAAGATGAACTTTTAGAAACATCTATAAATACTTTAAGTTTATCCATTAATGATAATTTACTCATATCTTCACCCCCTTAAATTTTATTCGACACTTACTAATTCAGCAATATAAACAGTTTGTGTACTAGAATCATTATTAGTACATGTGATCAATGTTAATGTCGTTTTATCATAATCACGATATATTGCTAAAACTCCAGTTTTTGGTTGTTTATAAATATTAGTTATTTTATAAACATATTTTTTACCTTTATATGTAACATAAGCAGTATCAGAAATCTGTAATTGATATAATTCATTAAAGAATGCTTTCCAACCTGTTCCTGAATGTCCTGCTAAGATTAAATTACCCCTATCAGTATCTGGATAATTGGAACCCTCTACTACTAAGATGTTCTTCTCAACATCATTCTCTGATGAACGAACATCTAAAAATCCTTTCGTTAAATTAATCTTTGGTATTATCAAATAGCCAATATATTCATTAGTTACTTCATCCGGTAGTTTAGTTTCCTCTATTGGTTTTTTTACATTTTCTTCTTCAGTAATATTAACTTCTTCTTTATTAACTATTTCTTTACCATTATAAAATGCATTAGCCATATAATCATAAGCAATTATCTTTTTTGCTTGTACATAATTATATGAAAGAAAGAATACTCCGATCAATGTAATAATAGCGCCTACAAAGGCTGTTACATGGGGAGACATTCTTTTCTTATTAGTATTATTTAACTTTTTTTGCATTTCCACTAATATAGTAGATTCCAGATAATGTAATAATCATTCCAATTAGAATCATTATTCCAGAAGGTAATGCTGCTGTATCTGGAACAATTACAGCTTTAGTATTTACAAATGTTACTTGATGAGATAAATGATCATCATCTATTGTAAATGTAATTTTTTCATTACTCTTATGATATCCAGCAGGAGCAACTGTCTCTTCTACTGTATATGTACCATTAGCTAAATCGGTTAATACATATGCTTGATCAGTAGTAGTAAATCTAGCTATTTCTTCTCCTGCAGAATTTCTAACTACTAATTCAGCACCAGCTAATGGTTGATTAGTTTCTTGATCAACTTTTACAATATTTACTACTGATTTTCTAGCTGTATTTTCAAATCTAACTTTTATATCTTTATTAGTATCAGTAATTGTAAATGAATTAACATTTTTATTTAAAAGATATCCTGTAGGAGCAGCTGTTTCTTCAACAGTATATGTTCCGTTTGATAAATTTCTAATAATATGTTCATTAATTGTAGAAGTCCATTCTGCAAGTACTTTTCCATTTGAATCTTTTAATACTAACTGAGCTCCAGCTAAAGCTTGACCAGTTTTAGCATCTGTTTTTAAAATTGATACTTTTGATGAAAGTATTTGTAATGTAACTTCTTTAGTAATATTCTTAGTACTTGATTCATATAAAGCTACTGTTTGCATACTACTATCAGTTGGCTGATATTCATTAGTTTCATATACAGTGCTTCCTACACCTGTAACACTAATTTTAATTGTTTCTGCAGTATTACTAATTGAGCTTGATGGAACTTTAACTTTAAATGTTCCATTACCCATAGTAAATGCTCCATTATAGTTTACCTCAGTACCATCAGATCTAACAATCTTTGTACCAGTAGGTGCTCCTGTTAATGTAACTGTTTTATTATCAGCTACATTAGATGATATCTTAATATCATTTGATACATAATATGAATCACTTAGAGACATAGTAGTATCATTAGCTACTAAAGCTAAATTACTATTAATAGAACTACTCTTACTATCATTTCTATGTTTGTATCCTTCTTGCATTAAGCTCTTAACATACTTTCTTAAGTCATGTTTATCAGAACCAGTCTCTTTAAAGTCTTTACCTAAATTAGATGTTCCTTTAACCTTATCTAGGTACCACCATACAGCAGTTTGAGTTATATAATAGTCTTTTTCTTTACTTCCAGTAATAGACTTATTAGGATAACCATTTGCTATGATATGAGCTACTCCTCCATCTACATATTTACTGTTACTAACTAAATTAGCTTTAATATTTGATGCAGCATTTTTATGTCTAGTTAAACAGTATAAATAAGATCCTCCTGTAGTTTTCTTGTAGTAAAAACTTACTCCAGCAATATAAGAATTAGTAGGTGTTGCTTTTGCTAATTGGATACTATTAGCAGCAGCATTTACAGTACCAATTGATGCTAGTACTACCACTAAAGCAATAATTGCTGTGAATAATTTCTTAAAGTGTTTTTTCATAAAATCTTCCCCCTCAATAAATTGGCTATATTATAACACTTTAGCCTTATAATTTCAAGCTTTTTTTATAATTAATCCAATTTACCAATAACCGTTAGGGATTTTCATCTCCTTTCATTAATATCATATCATATTTATCTGTTAAAGATAACCTTTTTAAGTGTATTTCATATAATAATTCGAAGGAGATTATTTATATGAAAAAAATATTTGTTTATTTATTATTTTTATTATTTATTTTTATAGTAGGAGCAGCCGCTTTATTTGATTTTAATTCAGATAAAAAAGCTAAAAAATTAGAAAAAGTTACTTTAGCAGAAGTAGCTCATACTATATTTTATGCACCTATGTATGTAGCTATTGAAAATGATTACTTCAAAGATAATGGAATTGATATTGATTTAGTTCTAACAAGTGGTGCTGATAAAGTAACTGCTGCTGTATTATCAGGTGATGCTGATATTGGTTTCTGTGGAAGTGAAGCTACTATTTATGTTTATAATGGTGGAGAAAAAGATTACTTAAAAACATTTTCCCAATTAACAAAAAAAGATGGTAGTTTCTTAGTATCTAGAGAAAAAATTAATAATTTTACTTTAAACAATTTAAAAGGAAAAACAATTATTGGAGGAAGAGCTGGAGGTATGCCAGAAATGTCATTAGAATATGCTCTAAAGAAAAATGGTATTGATCCAAGAAAAGATGTTTCTATTGATACTTCTATTGCTTTTGCTGCTATGAGTGGAGCTTTTATTGGAGGTCAAGGAGACTTTGTAACACTATTTGAACCAACTGCTACTATGGTAGAACAACAAGGATATGGCTATATAGTAGCTAGTATTGGAGACTTAGTTGGTACTGTTCCCTATACTTCTTATTCAGCCAGAATATCATACATAAATAATCATAAGAATCTAATAAAAAACTTTGATAAAGCAATACAAAATGGATTAGATTATGTTCATAGTCATAGTAATTCTGAAATAGCTAAAATAATAAAAAATCAATTCCCAGATACTAAAGAAAAAGACTTAGAAATAGCTATTAAAAATTATCGAAGTTCTTGGCCTAAAACTACTAATTTTACAAAAGAATCATTTAATCATCTACAAGATATTATGATTGATTATGGAGAAATAAAAGAAAAAGTATCATACAATAAATTAACTTATAAAATAAATAGAGACTAAGTCTCTATTTTTGCCCTATCATATTAATTATTTATTCATAAAATACTCTAGGAGGTCTTATGAATAAAGTATTAGAAATAAAAAACTTACAGAAGATTTATCATTCAAAAGAGACAGAAACTATAGCACTTAAAGATATTTCATTTACTGTTTATGAAGGAGAATTCATCTCAATAGTTGGACCATCAGGTTGTGGTAAATCAACCATTTTATCAATACTTAGTAATACATTAGATAAATCTTCAGGAAATATAAATTTAAATAATAAGAAAATAGCTTATATGTTACAGAATGATTGTTTATTAGATTATTTAACTGTCTTAGATAATTGCTTAATAGGTTTAAAAATCCAAAGTAAAGTAACTGAAGAAGATAAGAATTATGTAATTAATTTATTAAATAATTATGGTTTAGGTGACTTCATAAATAAATATCCAAATAGTTTATCAGGAGGTATGAGACAAAGAGTAGCCTTAATTAGAACTTTAGCCTTAAAACCAGATATTTTATTATTAGATGAACCAACTTCTTCTCTAGATTATCAAACCAGTCTAACCGTCTCAAAAGATATCTCTAAAATAATTAGACAAGAACAGAAAACAGCTATTATGGTTACACATGATATTAATCAAGCTATAAGTATATCAGATAGAATAATAGTCTTAACAAAAAGACCCTCAACTATCAAAAGTATTTATAATATTAATCTATCTAGTAATGATCCCTTAGATAGAAAAAAAGAAAAAGACTTTAATGACTATTATGAAAAAATATGGAAGGATTTAGATATTTATGAGTAAAGAACATTTAGAATATTTAAAGCATGAAAAAAAGAATAAGTTAATTATTATTACTAGTAGATTACTTATTCTTATACTCTTTATAATCATTTGGGAATTATTATCTAGTTTAAATTTAATTAATACTTTTCTCTATTCTAGTCCAAGTAAAATACTTAATACAATTATTAAATTAATTAGTAATAAAGAACTATTTAAGCATATAAATATAACTCTCTATGAAGTATTTATTAGTTTCTCTCTATCTAGTATTATAGGTATCTTAATAGCTACTCTACTTTGGTTTAATAAAAGATTATCTCTAATTATTGATCCCTATCTAACTATTATTAATTCATTACCTAAAGTAGCTTTAGGACCATTAATAATTATTTGGGTAGGAGCTAGTATAAATTCAATTATATTTATGGCACTACTCATATCTTTATTCACAACTATTATTAATATTTATAGTGGTTTTAATTCTATTAATAAAGATTATATTATTATGTTTAAGTCATTTAAAGCTACTAAGTATCAAATATTTAGATATTTAATCTTACCTAGTAGTCTTAATAACATAATAGCTACTTTAAAAATAAACATATCACTAAACTTAATAGGAGTTATTATGGGAGAACTATTAGTATCTAAACAAGGACTAGGTTATTTAATCATGTATGGTTCTCAAGTATTTAATCTAGACTTAGTACTTACTAGTATTTTTATCCTAGGTATTATTTCTTACCTTATGTACTATCTCATAAACTTAATAAATATAAAAAGCAAATCATTAATTTGATTTGCTTTATTTATCCAATTCGGAAAGCTGGTGAAACCCCACGAGTATAAGTAGAACGGTAGGTGCTCCCGTTACCATTGCCGTTCACACAGTAGAAAATGTTACTATAGTCAGAAAAAGCCGAGCGCAGC
>JAFWGF010000029.1 GCA_017512495.1 Bacilli bacterium | reverse complement strand
TGGTAGCGAGAGAGGGAGTCGAACCCACGACCTTTCGGGTATGAACCGAGCGCTCTAGCCAACTGAGCTATCTCGCCATCACAAGTTGCATATTAATAATAACAAAAAGACCTTAAAAAATCAAGTCTTTTATAATAAAAACCTATAAAGTTTCCTTCATAGGTTAATCTGTTTTTTTCTTTACTAATTGATAGTTACTAGCATCTTTTACTGTTTCTTCATCCAAGATTACTTCTTCATAATCACCCATATGTGTATGAACTTCAGCAAAAGCTTTCCATGTAGCTTCATCGATAATTCCGTTTAAACCTCTAGCTCCAGTTTTTTTCTCTTCTGCTAATTTAGCTACTTCTGTTGCGAAACCATCAGTAAAAGTTAATTTAACCCCTATCTTTTTAAATATTTCTTTTTGAATTTTCATAGCTGATTCATCTGATTCTAACATTACTCGTTTAATATCATCTACATCTAAATCATTTAACTTAATAACTGTAACACGTCCCATAAATTCATCAGTCATCATACCACGCTCAACAAAGTCTTTAGTAGTAGCTTGACGATATTTTGGTTTCGATGAAATTACCCCATTAAAGCCTGGAATATTCTTTTCAACTAAGTTCTTATAAACATCAGTATATGCTCCACCAAGTATTACAACCATATTACTTGTATCTATTTTTACTTTTTCACGACCAGTTCTCATATCAGCACAAGCATCATAAGTAGAACCTTCAATAAATGGCAATAGAACATTTAAAACACCTTTTCCACTTGGATCATCCTTCTTACGAGATCCTTTCTTATCTATTTCATCAAAGAAAACAATCGCTTTTTCTGTTTTTCTTACATTCCTACCACATTCTACATATAAATCCCATAATACTTCTTCTATATCTTTTCCAACATATCCCGGAGTAGTTAATTGTGTAGAATTAATCTTATAAAAAGGTCTATTTAAATACTTAGCAATTAATCTCATTAATTCTGTCTTTCCAACTCCAGTAGGTCCAGTAAGAAGAATACCTTCTCTTTTCTTACGATCATCCAACTCCTTACGAGCCAATTCAGTAATTACTCTTCTAGTTGGTTCATCTTGAGCTATTAACGTTTTAGTGACTTTATTAAATAAATCCTCTATATCAATATACTTATTTGTATTATCTCTCTTATTAACTATTTTCTTTGATTCTTTTTTACTAATTGTTTTAACTTCAGGAACTTGTTTTTCTTTTGTAGAATCATCCTTATCTTCTAAACTCTCAATTTGTATTGATATTGTTTCAATTAAAGATTCAATAGTCTCACAATTACTTCCAAAGTGATCTCTCATATTCTTTAATTGTTCTAAGTTATACTTACCATTTATAATTTCTAGAACCAAATCATTTAATTCATCTTCAAGAGACTCTTCTTTTTTATCAACTATATCTTCCATTTCAATTCCATTAACAACTTGATTAGTTATTACTGATAATTGTTCTAAAAACTCAGTTGTTATAACTGTATAGTAAGTATCTCCATTTGCATCCATTCCAATAAAATGAATGTATTCTTTTTGAATATTTTCATATCTATTAACAGCTTCTTTAAGCGGAATATTATTTTCAAAATACTCATATAATTCAGATAATTTCATAAGATTTGAAAATGAGTAAGGGTTTTTACCATTTAATGTACTATCAGTACCCATCTTATTATAATACTTACCATTTTTATCAATAAAAACACCTAATTCTTCATCGTATGTACCTACTACAGCACGATCACAACTAAAAACTAGCATTGTATCAGTTAAAAAATGTCTATCCATAATTGTTGCTACATAAATATTACTCATAATCTAAATCTCCCCAATAAATAATAATATACCTTTTATAAATTTTATTGTCAATTACTTGAAATTAACATTTTTGTTAAACTCTTTTATAATCATCATTATTTCTATAGACTTATTTCTAATCTTATTAATTGCACTTTTTTTAAACATTTTTTTCTTACTTAACACAGTTTCTAAACTATAAACCTCGACAAGTATTTTATTTAATTCTTTATATTTTCCATTAGTACCAATAATATTATCAAACCATTTATCTATTTCATATATTTCTCCATTAATTCGCAAGTTTTCTAATGTAGAAATAAAAGTTCTATTAGTTAGTATTTCTTTACAGATATAACTTTGTAAAAAATAAGCTTCTGAACTATATTTATGTTCAGTTTCAGTATTAATTGCATAAATAGTATTTGAAATAATTGAATTATTTTGATCAAAGCTTTTAATAATATTAATTATATCTTCTGTTTGTTTAGTATTAATAATTTCTTCTAACATATAAGATTCATGTTTTTTTATGAACTTTAAAGTTTCTTTATCATATATTCGATATGTTAATCCTGTTCTTATCAATAAATATTTATTAGTAGTTTTAATTTCATTAAGATAAGAATTAACTGCATGATTAAATTCATGAACTAAATTATCTAATAAATCTACCAGACTAATATTATGATAATTCTGTATCATTATAAATTTATGAGTATTGTAATTACCATTTTCTTTATAAGGTGTTGATAAATAGAAAGCTCTGATTATTTTATCTTCTTTATTACTTATCATAATTCTAATATTCTTAAATGTATCTAAAACTAGTTTTTCTTTAGATACACCGTACTTAATAATAAAAGCAGGAATGATTATATATAGAAGATGTCTGATATTACTATCATAATTATAACTATCACATATTTTATCAATATAATTCTTTTCTCTTTCTATTATTGAATTACTATTCATATATTCACCTACTTAAACTATAATATCAGCTATTTGTAATTTAACAATATTTTTTAAATCTTCTATATTTACTTCTACTTGATAGCCTATTTTACCAGCACTAAAAATAACTGTATCATAATTATTACTAGTACTATCAAAAGTAGTTAAAAAGCTTTTTTTCATACCAATAGGAGAACATCCACCATGAACATATCCCGTTAAAGGTAACAGTTCCTTTTGTTTTAACATTGATACACTCTTTACTCCAACAGCTTTAGCTGCTTTCTTTAAATCTAATTCTTTATTTACTGGTATAACAAAAACAAAATAATTATTAGTATTAGATACTGTTACTAAAGTTTTAAATACGCGATTGTGATCTTCTTTTAACACTTCAGCTACCTCTATACCACTAATCGCATCAGTATCTACATATGAATAGCTTTTATAATTAATTTTCTTTTGATCTAAAATTCTCATTACATTTGTTTTTTCCATAATATTCCTACTTTTCTAAATATTTAAATAAATCTTCTTTACAATTTAAATAATCTTTTTTACCTAAATTATATTGTTCTAGTATAATTCTTTCATTCTTTTCAATTCTTTTAATATCTACTTGTTTAGATGGTCTTATACAAAATACTTTATTATCTTTTTCTAATTTGATTATTTCTTCTACTACTTCATTATATCTTTTGTTTCTACTAGCAATTGCTTTTTGAAACTTAGGATATTTTTTATATCTAGATTGTAATACTTTAAGTTGAGATTTCTTTTTACGATATTCAATTGGTCTTGTTAAAACAATTATTATTCGATCATAACCTAATTCAAGAGCTTTTTTTACAGGAATAGAATCTGCTACTCCTCCATCTAAGTATTTTTTATTATTTATTTCTACTATTTTAGATACTCCGGGCATTGATGAACTAGCTCTGAAATATTCAATATTTTCTTTGGCATCTTTTACTTCTATATATTCTGCTTCTCCTGTTTCAACATTTGTTACTGTTACAAACATTTTAATTTTTGATTTTTTATATGCATTATAATCAAATTTATCTAATTCATTAGGTAATTCATAATAAGCAAATTCTTTATTAACAATATTGCCAGTTTTAAGTAATTGGTTAAAGCCTATATATCTTTTATCATTACAATATCTTAAATTATATCTAATAGCTCTTTCGGGTTGGTTTGATTTATAATTTATCCCAATAAGTGCTCCCATTGATACTCCAATAATCGCATCTATTTTAATCTTATCTTTTAACATTTCATCTAAGACTCCGGCTGTATATATACCTCTTAAACCTCCGCCTTCTAAGACTAAGCAAGTTTTCATAAAATCACCTATAATCATTATACAAAAAAAAGTAGATTAAAATCTACTCTTTTATTTAGTTAGTTTTTGTCTAAAATTAGCTGCATTCATACCAGGCATAATTTGACTCATTATTGGTTGTAGTTTTTGCATTAATCTACCATAAATAATATTCATATCTTGTTCTGACATTTCATTTATTTTAACAGTATTGCTTGCATTAAATTCATTTACTTTAGCTCCTACTTGAGCAGTAGTTTCAGCCTTTAATGAGAATTTCATAGTCTCTGTTCCTTCTTTTACTTCTACATTACATACTCCAGTAACATCTGCTTTTTTTGCACTAACTTTACTGTTTAAATTAAAGTCAACTTTCATACCAATTTCACCACTAGAGAAATCAATTTTTCCAGTAACTTTATTATCTGTAGGTGCAGCAATAGTCATTTCAACTTTTAATCCATCAGAATCAACTTTATATGTAAACTCTTGTTTGTTAGTATCATAATGACCAGTACCTAATACTTCTTTACCTTCCATAATTTTATAGTCATATACTTTATCATTTACATCAATAACAATTATTGTGTCATCATCTAAAATTATTTCATATTCTTTAGCCTTTGGAACTAATCCTGAAGTATAAGCATTAACTGTTATTGTTTCTTCTTTTGCATCTTTCATACTATCAAGAGATTTTTTTAAACTATCTTTTACTTCTTTTTCTTTTAAACCAGACATTTTAGCTAGAACTTCTACTACACTGTCATCATTATTGTAAGCTTCAATGACTTTTTTAGTATGTTCTACTACGTTCACTTTATAACTAATTTTTTGATAAGATCCTTTTTTACCATTAATCTCTTTTTGAACTTTCTCTTTAGTTATATCTTCATCTTTAATATTCTCTTTTATTGTTTTTTCTGTTTTATCAAGTAATATTTTCATATCTTCAGCAGTTACACTACTAACTTCAACGTCTTTTACTTCTTTTTCTGTTTGCGTTAGAATGGTTTTTTCATATAGATCTCCTAAATTAACAAATACTATTTTTCCATTCATCATTGCATTAACATCTAGAAGATTTTGGGCACCAATAAGTTTTAATGATCCACTAGCTTTATTACCTTTTTTATCGATAACTCCATCATAAGAAACTTTAAGTCCTTTTAATTTAGTTAAATCAATTTGATCTGTTTTATAATCTGAATCAAAAGTAACTGTTCCACTTACGCCAACAACATCTTTATCTAAATCATATTTTAAACTATTCTTATCTAATTTATCCAATGAAGTTCTAGCTTCTTTGAATAGTACACCAACTTCATGTGAAACTAGTGTTTTCTTATTGAATAATAAACTTGGTAAAAGTAATACTAAAGCTATTACTACTGCTACTGCAGCAATTGCAATTATCATTTTATTATTCTTTTTCTTGTCTTCTACAATTGGTTCCATTTCTCCTGAATTGTTTTCTGGAGTTGGATTTTCTACTACTGGTTGTTCTACATTTACTGCTTGTCCAACTGGATCTCCAATTGATTGCTCTGCTGGTTGTTCAACAGTTGATTCTGTAGCTGGTGCTGATTCAACTACTGATTCAGCTTCTACAGGTGTTGTTTCTTCTACTGGTGGTTCCGTAGTTGGTACTTCCACTGATTCTTGTGCAGCTGCCATTTCTGAAGGAACTACTGGTTCAGCTTCTGGCATTACTGGCTCTTCAGCTGGAACACTCTCATTCATTACTGGTTCTTCAACAGGTGCTGATTCAACTACTGGTTCAGGTTCTACTGGGGTTGATTCAACAGGTTGTTCCATTACTGGTTGCTCTTCTACTGGTTGATCAACATTTAATTCTTCAACATTTTCTTTATTTTCTTCCATAATCATACTCCTTTATTCTAATATAATTATAAATATACTTTGCAAACTTTTCAATCTTTTATTTATATTCAACTGTAAAGTGCATGCCTGAATATACCTTAATTTTTTCTCCAGGCAAATAACATTTATTATCAATACTATTTCGATAACACTTTATTCTTATATTATTCTTTAATGTATAAGTCGATCCTTCTTCTACTTTATACTTATCTTTATTCTTATCAGTTACACTATCTAATGAAGTAGTAACCATCCATAATCTTTTACCAGCTTCATTAGTTTCAACATCTTGATAATAATCAGGGTTAGCTGGAAATAAAGCTAAGTACATTTTTAGTTCTTCATAATTAGTTAATCCTATATCTGCTAGATATTTACCTTCATCTACTCTTAATCCTTTAAATATGTAATATGGCATAATATCACTAAAATCTTTATATTTATATAAATGATTAGGATCATTTCTTACTTTAGTTTGAATATTATTTGGCCATGTAATATTATCAGTAAATCCATACTGATTAGATATCATTAAATTATGATCAGTAGTAATAACATCATCAGATATTACATTAAAATAATGTGATGAAATGATATGATATACACTAACCTCTTTTTCAACATATTTTAAATCAGTAACCTTTACTTTCTTTAACTTGCCATTTTTTACTTTTGCAACTGTTGTGCCAACATCAAAGTTTCCTCTATCTTCAGTGATAACAAACATTCCTAAGTCATAATTATAAATTCCGTGTTCTCCAAATGTTCTTAATTTTGTATTATCACTAAAACTAATTTCCAAATATTTATTTGTATGAGTTATTTCTTCTATCCAAATAGGATATTCATAAACAAGTTTTCCAGTATCATAACTCCATACAGCCATTAAATCATCATATTTAATATCTTCGACATTTTTATATTCACCATTGGCCATTAAAATCTTAGTACCTTCTACTAAACAACTCCATTGACCATTAGCAGTTATTGTAATATTTCCATTTACGTTAGGAATACTTACATTACCATTATTTCTGTTATAAGTATAATCAGTATTAACTGTTAAGTTTCTATTACCCATTCTTACAGTAATGGTATCTGGTAAACTATAGTTATTGACACTAGTTCTTAATGTACAAGTATAAGTAGAACCTATATTAGCACTATTTTCTCCTGTACTACTTAAATTGTTTACATTTCTAGTAACAGTAAATACCCATTGATATGAATTATTACCTGTTTGTACACAGTAACCACTACCACTACTAGGAGAACTTATATCATCACTACTAGCTGTATTATCTTCATTATCTGTACCATAGACCTTAAAATTATATGTACTAGCAGTAGTTCCATTACTTAATCCTGTTACAGAATAACTAGTATTTGTTCCAGCATCTATAGTTTGAAGTACCGTACCATTATTATTACAAACTAAAATTGTATAACTCTTAACACCACTATAATCATCTGTACCACTCCAAGTTAAGTTAACTACTCCTACTTCATTATCTTGAGTAGCACTTAAATTACTAATAACTGGCGGTGTTGTATCAACATATACCTCTTCTTTATTAACTTCTAATGTGATATTCCCTAAACTAACATTAGGTAAATTATTTGACATAGCAAGTAAACTAGCAGTAATTGTATCATCAGGGAATAATGCATCAGCCTTTGCTTTTATATAAAACGTAAATGTTTGATTCTCAGAATTAGCTAGCACTGTGAAATTACCTAAAGCTGTTCCTCCAGCAGTAACTAATTCTAATTTGTCACTTGCAATATTAATACTAATACTTACATCAGATTGATAAGTACTATTAAGACTAATTGTTACTTGTTGAAGAGTGCCATCTTTAACACTACCAGTTGCTGGAGTCATACTATTAACAGTTATTGATCCAAAAGGTTTTTCATTAGAATTAATTGTTCCTTCTCCATCTACTTCATATTCATCAGCTTCTACTGTTGGTGTAAACGTAAATGTTACTGTAAAAGTTTGTTCTGAAAGAGGTTGCATTACATCTCCTTCTTCAATACCCGTAATTTCATAATCTAAATTACCTAATGGTTCTCCACCTTCACCATTAACTTCATAACTAAAATTAAGTGCAGAGACTAATCGCTCATAAAAAGTTTCATTAGTTAAAGTTATATTATAGACAGCTGAATAAACTGGATCTGGATCATCACTATGAATAAAAGTTAAATTAAAATCGATACTATCAGCAGTCCAACTAGGTACTGCACTACTAGTATTATTAGAAGACATTTTAGTAACATTAGTAATTTCAAAACTTCCTTGAGTTTCTAATGAAACATTTCCCCCAACATTAATAACTTGTGTAAATAGTGCAAATCCTACGGATAACCCCATAAAAACAAACACTATTAAAAAAGAAAAAAATAAGTTTAATTTAATTATCTTATGATCCTTTGTTCTACCATTCTTTTTTTTCATATTATCACCTTATAATTTACTATATATATAATATCATATATTCATTTCTTTGACTATATTTATTTACTACCTTTAATATTTAACTATTTCATCATTAATATATTAAAATATTATTGATTAAGAATAAGCATTAAAAAAGAGAAAGAATCAAATTTAATTGAATGATACTATGATCTTCTAAACTCTTATTATTCTTTCTCTTCATAATAATCTTCCTTTATATTATTTATTTCTTCGATTATTCTTTTCAAGTTTTTCTTTATCTAAAATATATTCCCAACACATACGATCATTTATAATTATAAATACTGCTTTCGTACGGTTTTTATTTTCATAGAAATTAATTGGCATTCTAACTTCACTATAAACATCAATTAATTCATCGAATGAGCTAACTTCTACAACATTCAAATCACTAATATCAGGTAAATTAGTTACATTAGCAATTATACTATCATGTGAATCTACAAATTTTTGTAAAGTTGATTCATATAAATGTCTTTTTCTATTAAGATTTCTATTAATAGCTATCTTTATTATTAAAGCTATTGTTAAGAAAATAATAACTAATCCTAATACAAGACATACAAATTTAATTTTTCCAGCTACTGGATCAACCATTGTCAAAGTACTATCATTACTTACAGCGTTCTTCTCAATTGATGCTTCAACAGCTTTTTGTAATAAAGGAACACTTAAACTAAGGTTAGATGGAAGCTTAATTGAATCAGTATATCGTTCCCCTGTTACATTACTCTCAACTACTAATTCTACTTTTAATAATCCATCTGTTTCAATAGAATAATCTGTTTTAAACTCCTCTAATAAATTATTATATTGACTATAATTAATATTAACTATTTCATTAATATATATATCTTTTACATTGTTCAATTTTAATGTTTTTGGTTCTACTAAAGTATATTTCTTTTGCCAATAATAACCATTATCTCCATTAGGTTTATTAGCGGATACTACAGCTTGAATATAATACTTATATTCTCCATTAACATTTTCACTAAATTTTAAATTATAATGGTATTTTACTTTTATGTAGTCAATAATACTAGTAATATAAGTTCTATTTTCATCTAGTACTCTACTTTCGAAATAATTGTTTTCTTTTAAAAATACATTATAATTAACAGAATTATCTTCTTTATATTCTAAAGAAATAAAAGTTTTAGTTAGACCAAAAATAGTTAGTGCAAAACCTGCAACTAGCAAAAAAGTTAATACTAAATATCTTATAACCTTATTAGTAGTATTCATAGCCTAACTCCTTTCGAACATTTCATTAATTAATACTGTTGGTAAACCAATATATTTGATCACGTAATTGACTTTTCCAATTACTTGATCACTAGTACTAGTATACCCATCAATATTTTTATTAGCATCTCCTTTAGTAGTAAAGTAATAAGTATTATTTTTTCTCTTTATGTTAACTATTCTATGGGTAACAATAATATTATCATGTTTAAATACTAAGATATCACCCTTTTGTAATTCTTCTGGCTTTTTATATTCAATTAATACTGCATCTCCTCTTTTATATGTTGGAGACATAGAATTAGTCGCAATTGCGATTAATCTGGCATTAAATATACCTGAAACTAGAATTACTAATATTACTAAAGCTACAATTATAGGAATACTAAATACTTTTAATGTATCCTTTGTAATTATTCTTTTACTCTTTTCTTCTTCAACCATCGCCCTATTAATAATATAAAATATTATAAATGGCGTTAAAATCTTAACAAATGCTAATAAATAGTTACCTAAATCAGGAATTATTGGTAATAAATAAGGATATAATTTAATTACTAATTTAAATATCAAACTAGGTTTCATACCAACTTTATAAGTTAAGTAAGAACATAGGAATTGTTCAGCAAAAATTGGTATAACCATAACAGAAAAATAAACAAATATCTTATATGATGAATTTAATCCACCGATATTAATGCTAGCAAATATTTCTAATAATGCTAAAAGAATTGTAAAGATAATTGTTGATTTATAATTAGTATAATTATTTTTAATCACAATCAATCTGAAGTATTCCATTAAGACTACTATAGTAGCAGCTAATATCATACTTCTAAAAGATTGAAGGTTATATGCATATCCTCTAGTAAAGCCAAGCAATATACCTAATCCATAAATAATTATTCCAACAACCATTAAGACTGTAATAACAGTTCTATTAGTATAACCTGTATAGTAACTTTTATCTTTTTGTTTACCAAAAAAGAGTCTTAACGGTATAACCATTAATAGCAAGAAAGTGATAACTAGAAATATATTATACTCGCTAGGTATCACTTTTATAAATCCATAAAATATTAAGTTTATAACTAATAACGCCACTTCTATCCAGTAAATAAATTTAATATTTTTTTTCATAAGTTCTCCTACCTAATTGTAGTTAGGTTTAAATTAAGCTGTTACTTGTTGATAGTCAAATGCAGCAGTTAAATTAACGATTTGTGCTTCTGTTGGTAATTGACTAGCTTGTTCTGGAGTAACATATTTTACTTGTACAGTTACTGTTACAGTGTTAGATCCTGAAGTTTTTGGTAATGAAATATTTAATCCTGATGCTGAAGAAGTATATGCTGTACCAGCGTATGTTACAGTATACTCTAAATAATTTTGTTGTGCTGCTGATAATGATGATAATGTAATTGCAGTTAATTTTGCATCAAAATCTCCATCATTAATTGCATTAATTGTAAATTTAGCAAAATCTCCAGGTTTTTCTAATTTAGCTCCAAAGCTAACAGTAGTATCTGTTAATCCTACTGAAGTACTAGTATCAACGATTTGTTTAGTGTTATCTTGTGGATCTGTAGTAAGTGCTCCACTATAAATAGGTACACTTCCTGAATCTACTGAATATGATGATGTGTCCCAATGAACACTCCATTTAGTAGGTTCAACTTGAACGTTACCATTAATATTTAATGTTTGCGAAAACAACGCAAAACCAACTGACATGAATAATACTGCCACTGCCAAAACTGCGATAATAATTGTTTGAACATTTCTTTTCTTTTCCATAAATAATCTCCTTCTATTTTATTTTTACATTACCATCGTATCAAATACTTATTATAAATTCAAGTCAAATACTATAACTTTACAGATAACGACAATCTTTTTTTACATTTAGCAACAAGTTGATTACAATTACAAAAAAAAGAATGCTTACTATAGCATTCTATTTTAATAAATTCCATGTTTGATTTCTAACTTTTTAACTTTTCTTTTATCTTTACCAGCTTCATCCCAAACATCCTTATGTCCATAAACTACTTCTTCTGGTTCAAGATACTGAATGTGTCCCTTAGAATCATAATATATCTTTAAGAAATATCCTCCCATATTATTAATTAACCCTTGTTTTTGTTGAAACTGAGTCTTATCACATAATGATGGTACTTCAATACACTGAACATTACGATAAACAAAAGCATATGACTTATGATAATGACCAATTAATAAAATATTTGGTTTATGTTTTGCCTCTATAATTTCGATTCTCTTTTGAGGCTTGTAAGATAATGCTTGTGTAGATCCTGCTCCCGGATGATCTAAAACTATCTTTACTTTTTCAACTAAATATTCACCGGTATCTTGACCTAAATAATGCATATCTTTACGATTTTTATCTACCCATTTACTTATAGTAGCTCCACCATTCTTATAATGTGTTTCATCGTGACTACCCAATATATAATAAGTTTCCATTCCATCTACTTCAGGATACATATCAACTACATATCCAGCTTGTTCATCAAATCCATGTAGGAATTGTTGTCTTGGACTCTCAGGTCTATTCAAATAATTACCATCAGTCATATCACCAACGTGAAGAACAGTCTTTATTCCTCTATTATAAGCTTCTTGATATAAATCATTTAATAAATGCAATTGATTATGAATACTTCCAAAATGAGTATCAGATACTACTAATATTTCAGTTTCATTTAGTTTTTCAAATCCTGGTTTATTAATAGATATTGAACGATGATATTGCTTTCTAAAAACCATATCTGTTCCTTCTTGAACAATATCTACTTTCTGATTACAACTTTCCCAAATTAATAATAAACCCTGTAATTCCTTATAACTAATATGGAACTTCTCCATAAACTTATCAATAGACATACCATTTTTTACATATTTAAGAGTCTTTAAAGCTGACTGAATACTAGCATTATCCATATCAGGCCTTTTCTTACTTTTATTAGTAGAAATATTAGTGCCTTTATAATCTTCTTTATTAGTTGAATAATATGGTGAGTTAAGAGCTGTAATTGTATCTAATTTACCATTTTGTTTTACTTTAACGGTTACATACCAAGCTCCTACAGTATTAGCATATCTCTTAGTTTTCATCTCTTTATCAGTAGCACATACACTAGGAGTAGAAATACATTTAACATTACGGTAAGTATATTGTTCCATTTGTAATAATCCACCATATATTAGAACATCTGGTTTATCCTCACTACGATAAGCATCTATTGTTTGTTGTGTACGATAAGAAGCTGTATAAGTCTTACTCAACTTACAACTCATTACTTGCATCTTTACTCGATCAATATCGATATCACAAACATCTTCTCCTAAATAAATCATATCTGGTCTTTGAGCAGCAATTCTTTGCCCAATATTAATTTTATTTTTAGATATATGCATATCATCTAATTTACCAGAAACAAAATAAGTTTTAATCCCTTCAACATGAGGATAATTATTCACAATATAATCAATTTGTGCTTGAGTATCAATTATAAAATTAGATTCAGTATCTATTGGTTTTAAACCTGCAGAAATATTTCCACAGACAATAACATTATTAATTCCTTGTTCTTGAGCTTTCTTATAAATATCTTTTAAAATTCCTAATTGTTGTGATTTTGATCCTAATCTCACATCAGAAATAGCTACAAACTTAAACTCATTATTATCATCAGTTTCAAATTCATAATGACTAATATCTTGATCTATTTGATCTCCTTGATTAAGTAAATGAAATCCATCATCATATTCTTTGGCAATTATATTAAAACCACTATCTTTTAAATCATATACTAATCCAAGGATTTCATAAGGTCTTAATCCTAAAGCATTGGATACTTGAGATATATGTTTTTCTTTTTTTATATATTCCAACAAATTATCAATAGTTTCTTTAGAATATTCTTCCATTGCGGCTACTTCGTCTTCGGCTACTTCGTAGTCAACATCTAATCTTTCCACTTTTTTTCCTCCCCAAAAAAAGTGCCACTTGTGGTGTCACTTTTATAATAATAGTATAAGTTGTGAACAATATGTTTTTTTCATATCCTCAACCTACTCTCTATTATAATTTTAATATGGAAGAATTTTTATTTCAATAAATCATACAATGATTTTACATATTTTTTTCCACAGTCTTTTTGAGTAGGATCATAAAGTATTGATTTTCCATTGTTTAAATCCCATTCGTTGCAATTATCTAAATTGTCATCTAACAATATAACTTTACGGTTTGGTATGTAAACTAAACTTTTTGGTTGTTCAGGAAGGGAATAATAAACTGGTACATATAATCCTAATTCTCTAAGCAATAGGCATTTTTCCTTTCCTTCTTCAAATGAATGAATACGCGTAATAAAACCTTTTAAAATATTAAGTTCTTGTAATTCTGTGAATGTTTCTACTGCTCCCGGAATAAATTCGCATTCTCTAACAAATCTCTTCCAATTAATTCCATTTAAGAAATCCATCCATTTATCAAGATCAGTTTCTTCTTTCATTACTTCATTAAATCTACGTTGAGAATCTAAAAATACTCCATCAAAGTCTGATAAGAGTATTTCGCCATCATTAAAATACTTCATACCTAACCCACCTAAATTGATTATAACATATTTTTTATAAATTAATAAACTCGTGACCTATCGTTTAGGAGATTTTTTGTCTTTAGTTCAATCCACGATCTCATATTTTTCAAAAACATAATTATCATTTATTTTTTTGTAGTAAAATTTAACAATTTTTGTATTTTGTTTAATCTTTTCATATATTTTATTTTCATCACAAACATAACCAACTGCTTCTTTTTTACAAAGACTATTATCAGTAACAGCATCTGTAACTTTATTTACCTTATTAACTGTATCATCATAAGTATAATAAATATCTAGTTTTTCTAACGGTCCACAAATACCAGTTGTACAACCATTATCTTTATAAAAAATATGAGTAGAATAAATATAATAATTATTTTCTTCTATGACCTTGTCATCGCCTTTATAAACACTAATACCTGTACTACTTCCACCATGTCCTACATGTTCTGGGTTATATTCATATTTATCAGTACTTTGATTATATATATACATAACATTAGTTCCTTGATTATTATGATTCCAACTACAAGTTATATTAACTAATTCGAGATCGGAAATATTAAAATATTTAAGAGCTAATTCTTTTAATCTTGTACCAGTAGTCTCAGTAATATCTCCACTTTTATCTATTGAAACCAAATCATTTATAAATTTTGCTTTATCAATACTATTAACTTCTACACTACTTTTATCATATTCAAAAATAATTGAACTTATTCTTTTTAAATTAGTTTGAATATCTTCTGGCACTGTTTCTTGCTTTGTTTCTTTTTTATTTTTTTTAGTTTCTTTTGATTCAGATTTTTCTGTAAATAATTTATCTTTATTTATAAAAACAAACGTTCTCATACCTCCACATAACAATAATAGTATTAATATAATTATGATTAAGCCTGAATTTTTTTTCTTTTCTGCTTCTAATTTTGTTTTTTCTTCCATTATTTCACTCCTCTTTACAATTAAATAATAGCACATAGCCAATTATTTTTTCACAAAAAAACTATGCATTATATAACACATAGTTAATTTCAATGGTGTACCCGACGAGAGTCGAACTCGTGACCTATCGCTTAGGAGAAACATTGTCACCAATTTAAAACTTATCAAAAAATTTAAAAACCATTGAAATTCAACGTGTTTTCGGACTTTTTAATTTTTGAAAAAATTAAATTCTTTAAAAAAAATATCAATTTTATAGCATTTTGTGTAACTTTATGCGACATTTTCGCGACATTTTTTTCTGTCCGATCGTGTTATATTTCTATATATTATACCATATATCATATTAAATGAGTTATTATAAATTCATTTCCATACATTTCTTTTTGTTCCTCTAACCAATCAAATATATTAGAAATGCTAACTACATCAATATTAATTTTTTTAAAGAAACTATACTTGTTATCTATGTAATTATGTATTTTTTCTATTTTTTCTATAATTGAAATATCTTCTGGAATACAAAATTCAATCAATTCCATATATTTATTTCTAGATACAAATAATTGATTAGTATATAATGATAACATTTCACTAAAATTAATTTTCTTTTCTTGATTAGAATTATAATATTTATCAAATACTGACACAGCTGCATCATTTTTGTCTTCATTAGAATGTGTATATATATAAATAGTTGATAATTGTGAATGTCCCATTAACTTTTGGACATCCGCAGGTGAAAGATTAAAGTTTTCATTCATCTGCATTGAACAATAGCCATGTCTTAATCCATGTAAAGAAACATTTTTAATATTAGAATGCCTTTTTCTGAAATCACTCCATTTAGCTGAAGCAGTATCAGAAGCCATAATCTTACCATATTTATTTAAAAATAGATTGTCTATTACCTTATAGTTTCTATATTCCTTTTTAAATCTTGAAACCATTCTATCTCTTAGTTTTAAATATTCTCTTATAACTTCCATACAGAATAATGGTACTGGTACTACTCTTACACTTCCTTTTGTTTTTGTTTCTTTTTCTATTGAAATATTTTTTTTATAATCCCATACAACTGCTCTATTAACTGAAATAGTATTATTTACAAAGTTTATATCATCAATATGTAATCCTACTATTTCTCCTCTTCTCAAACCACTACAAATAGCAATAGTAAATAAACATTCAGTAATAATATCCTCTTTTTTAATAAATCTAATACTTCAATTAATTCTTCTCTATTATAGGATCTCTTTTCTGTTTTAGAATTACCTGGTGCTTTAACTTTAACAACAGGATTTGAATCAATATATTCCCATGCAATTGCTTTATTTAAAATCTTTCTAAGTAATCTATATACATTATTTACTGTTGTACTGGAAAGTTTTTCGACTTCCCCATTTTTATTTGTTCTTTCCTTATTTCTTTCTTTTAACTTATTTATTAACTTTTGAATTGTTAAAACATCAATTTTCTTTAAAGGCATATATGCAATCTCAGGGAAAACATAGTTCTTTAATTCATTTTTACCACCAAACACCGTCTCTGGACTTAATTCTTTATCAGCATATTCTTTATAATATAATCTGCAAAAATCAATGAAGGTAATATCATCTTTGTTTTGATTCTTACTTAATCTTAATTCAGCCAACTTATCATCTCTTAATTTACGAGCTTTACTTAAATTGCCATTTATGACTTTTGAAAAGTAATCCACTTTATGTCCTTTTGTTGCACCTTTTCTGATAAAAATCCTATACTTTTTACCTTCAACAATTTCATATATATACTTATCCACTTTATTCTTGCAAGATGAGGCAGCAGATGATTTTCTAAGTTTTCTTTCTTTAATAACTTTTTCTTTTTCCTCAAAAGCATCTATTTTGGGAGGCTTATTCAATTCCAATCCAAACTCTTTTAATTTTTCATTTCTAATATTATTTGCCTTCTATATATTCCACTACTATTTTTTGGAAAATTCAGTACAAGAAATGTATGACTTATATGATTCATTAAAAGAAAAAGATTCTAAATAATTAGAATCTTTTTTATTCAAAATTCATTTGTATATTAGTATCTAAATAATCATTGTTTTTAATTACATATACCTTATATTTACCTTTTGGAATATTTATTACTGGACCATACATATCAGTATTAAATATTCTAGGCATAGTATTCTTCTTTTTATATGTATACACATGAGAAAGTCCTTTTTCTCCTACAAATACTGCTTTAATTTCATCTTTTTTATCCATCTTCATATTAATCATCATTCTATTAATTAAAACATTGAACTCACCATCATATTTTTTAGCAAAACTAAGTTTATTCTTAATTTTACTAGTTCTTATCATTTGCCCATTATACTTAGTTCCATCAATCTTTTTATATGAATCTATATTATAATTATTTGTTTTTTCTCCATATAAATTAATTTTATATACTCTATATATTAATCCCTTAGTAGTACCTTTAAAAAGGACATTATTATTTTCATCTAATTCAACTACTATTCCATTTAAATAATTAGTATCATTAATAGTTATATTTTCAGGATCTTCATATGCATCCCTAGTTATTGACCAACCATAGTTAATTAAAGTATTACCATTAGATAAAAACTCCAATTTACCTCCTACTTTACTAAACTCTCTTTCTTCTGCATCATATTCCCATACTGTATGTAATGTTTTTTCTTTTTCGTTGACTTCAACTACTACATTCGTAGTATATTTATCTAGATAATCAACAAGCCTTTCAGATTCCATGTGAAATTGATCAGCATCATTATTATGAAAAGCTATATTCCCATCTTTCGTAATAAAGGCCCCATGCTCTCCATATGGATATTTAGTATCATCTATAACAGTTACTAAGTACTTATCAAATTCACCAGGTAAATTCTCCGGATCTCCAAACATCCACTTTATTTTATCAGTATCAAAATCATATTTCATAATAACTCCAATACCTCTACATGATAATAATACATCGTTATTTTTTTCATCATAATATGCTGAGTTGAGAACAAAATCAAAATTATTTCCTAAACTTTCAATCCACTTGGGAGCTATTTCATGTAAATATTCATACATATCAATAGTTTTTTCTATTTTTCCAGTATTTAAATCCATTATGTATAAAACACCTTCAAAAAATGGAGAATCATCTTTTGCTCCTAGAGTTAATACTTTGTTATCTTTAAGCTGCACTATTTCATGATGATAACCATATGGAGTAATATATTGCTTATATATTTTCCCTAGATAATCCATTTCTAAGAAACCAGAATAATTAATTTTTACTCCATTCGTTCCCTGATATGGATCGCTTATATAAAAATGTCCATTATCTAAATACCTAATATCTCCTGCATAATCCCCTTTTATATACCAAAGTAAATTTCCATTTTTATCATAAATACAATTTTCTACAAAATTAGGAGATAAAAAATACAAACTATCATCTAATTGTTCAGATGATTCTTCAACCTTCAATAAATCTCCATCATAGTTTTCAGTTTTTATAGTGTATTCTTTTGATTTGCCATTATCTAAAACTAATTTAATTTTATTGTCTGTACCAGCATACATTCCATATATTGGTACTAAATGAATTTTAGATTTTTCTATCGCAGTCATCTCTTTATCATTTACTATAACTTTTACATGTGTACTTTCTTTAGTGTGAAAGATAATTAGAGCTGTAAGCGGTGTTAATTTATATGGATTAACTATTATTTTGGGATTATCAAAAGTATATTTACCATCTGATTTATACTCTTCTATCTTTTTATCCATTTCTCTTTGTTCAACTATTATATCTCCCAAAGCATATTTTATTTCTTCTTTTCCAGTAAATATATTATCCTTTTCTAAAGAAATAGAACAAAGTGCCCCTAGTGCAATAAATAAAACTATTAATATAAACTTTTTCATATAGAACTCCTTAAAAATATAAAATCACTCTAAAGCCAATATATTTATTCTTTACATTATCATTATAGTTTCTTGATACAGGTGATAGTTTAGAACTATTAAAAGATTCTCCCCTGTTAACACAATTAGCTATATAATCATATGATCCAACTGAAGAATACTCAGTTGTCCATTCAGAAACGTTACCACTTAAATCATAGATATTGTTTACTACGTCATTAGATTCACCCGTCTTAAATATATCTTGATTCTTATTATCAGTTTTATTAAAAATATAGTTTTTATTCTTGATAGAAATATATTCTAACAGTGTATCCCATGCATAACTATTTATTAATGTGCTGGTTATATTTTCATTATCTTTGTACATTTTTTTTGATAAGGTTAATGCTTCATCTCTTGATACATAATTATATGGAACATATCCTTTTTTAGATACCAAAACACTTTTAGAATCACTATTTCTAAACTCATCAGAAGATGAATCTCCTATTTCATATCTAGATACATAAAAACCACCATGTTTTTTCACACTGTTTTTAAAATAATCAATACTATATTTATAATACTTTTTAGTATCTTTATATTCATTAATAGCTGAATTAAGAACTTCTTCTCCGTAGTATATTCTCTCAATTGCTCCTTTACTACTAACATTATTGATTTTTTCTACAAATGTTTTTCTGGATAAAGTCACATTCTTATTATCGACTGGTATCCATACATATTGATTACCAGCACTATCTTCAATTACTAATCCTTTAGTTATATCTTTTTCTATTATTTTAAATCCATCTGGAATATATGGTTTATCATATGAATCTTTATTTCCAATTAGTTTAATAGAAAAAACTACAACTATAATTAGTAATATAATTATTAAAAACAATACTATTTTTTTCTTATTTTTCATATTACCATTATCCTTTATAAATATTTGTAACAACTTGATTAGGAAAGTTAATAGAAAAATCTATTTTACCTGTTTTAAAGTTTATTTCTTCGAAATCAGGTCTATCGGCATTACCACCTATTCCATAATCAACTAAAAATGTTTTCTTCTTTTTATTTAATAATGTTGCATTCCCCCAAATTCCTGTTGTAACACCATCTAAATTATAACTTTCATATTTCATAATTTTTTTCTTTTTTTCATCTATTTTTATTTCTAAAATTCTAGAATTACGAATTTCATCACCATTATCATAAATAAGTATTGTTCCATCTTCTTCGAGCTTTATGGCATGTTGATTTATAAATAATTGTTTCTTTGACAAACCAAATTGATCTAATTTCCCGCCAAGAATCCACATTATATTACCAGTTTTTCTATTTATTTTTATTACTGAACTAATATTTTTATAAGATACTAAAATATTATTATCTTTTGGATCAATAACAAAAGAATTAAAATGCAAATAATTATAATTAGGACCAATTTCATCAAACATAGATTTATCTAAAAAGTAATACATTTTTTTATGATTACAAGAATTAAAAATTATTTGTTCTTTTCCTTTTTTTATTTCTTTTATTAATGAACACATAATTTCTATATTTTCTCCACCAACTTCCAAAGAACTAAAATCATTCGTTTGAAAAATATAATCATAATCATCTACATATATATAATCATGTCCATCAATATTATTAATACTATTTACAGTATCTATTTCTTCATAATTTTCATTTAGTACTACAAGACCAGTTTGATCTACGCATATATAATTAATATTATCAGTTTCTGGGCAATAAAAGTATGTGTATCTAATTTCATTGCTTTTGTTTTTATTTAATCTAAATAAATGAGCCATACCATCTAGCTTTTTATAAAAAATTAATTCTCCTTTATTATTAGTTTTAGTCAAATAGTAGTACTTCTTATCCTTTGAATTGGTAACAAAGTGATAATTACCATTATACTTTGAAATACCAGTAGTTTTCCAAGATATCATGTCAGAAGGCTTTTCTAATGCTTTTTCTTTACTAGTTGTTTCTTCTTCATATCTTTTATTATGCATAATAAAAAAACTTATTATAAGAGCTAGTGTAAAGAAAATACATAATAAGTTTCTTTTTTTACAAAGTAAAAAAATGTCTTTATTCTTCTTTTTCAACGACAAAACCTCCCAAATTTATAATTAACCATAATAGTATAGATACATTGCTTTATATGATCTACGGAAGAATGTTCCGTCATTTTCACTAACACAATGATAAGTAGAACCAACATACAGAAAATAATCGCCATATTTAGTACAAGATCCAGATGTGGTTGAGCTATATGCTGGATCACAAATCTTTCCACTAGTAGCACTTGTCCAACTACCCGTTAATTTTAATTTATTTTGAGAAGCATCCCAAGTTGGAATAGCAGTTGAACAACAATAGTAATAATAACTTGAAGAACCACTTTGAAAGGCACAACTAGAACTGTAAGTAACATAATAAGCAAATGAATAAGCATTAATAGTATTGTTTGGTACGCTCACTGTTTTTACACTTTTAGCAGAAGCATTTACTTTTGTATTCAATTCATCTAAAGCCGCTTGAACATTAGTAGATGATAGTCCAGAGGAACTATTGTTGTAACTTACTTGATTAGATGCGAATAAAATTGTTGCAGCATACACTGAACCTCCGGATATTATAGTTCCTATTACAATTCCTATTAATAGTTTCATGTTTTTTTTCAATATATTTTTTATTTTTTTCATGGTTTTCACCACCTTTTTTAATATTCAAAAATTATCTAAATACTGTCATAATAGCATATTCCTTCGTTTAATTATTGTAATTTCTCTTATTCATTACAACTAATTAGGTGTTATTATGTATGGACTTGATGTAGTACCAGTACCAGATGAAACAATGTTTGATCCTTTTAAAGAAATTACTGGTCTAATACCATATGATTGATTTACTCTTTCACATACAACATCACCAGTTTCATCTATTCTTCTCATACGTGGAGCTGCATCATCAATAGAACACGGTGTCATCGTCCAATAAACAGCACCTGTATTAAATACTGATGTTGTTCCAAAATATCCTTCTTGAGCCGTAATTAATCCTACTGGATATGTTAATTTCGCACTAGTATTTCCAACCGCAAATCTATCTGTCACATTTGGACAATCCAAATTTTGTTGATAAGATGTTCCCTTTAAAGCAACTGAACCTCTAAAGTTTAAAAAAGCATACCATTCACCAGAAGGATTGGATAAAAGTCCACCATTAGGATTCCAACCATTGTTTGAAGATATATAATTACCAGTATTGGCATATGATCTATCATTACACCAAACAGCATCTTCTAAGTATTGAGTATACGTTGTCATATTACTACTATACCAATTTTCAAGCCTTGTTTTAGCATTTGAAGAATTTTTATTTATATCACTATTTACAAACCAAGCGTTTAACAAAGCTGAAGAGCTTCTTTGGAATACAGCACTACCCAATTCAACATAAGAAGATGATGTAAAATAGTATCTCGCTGGAGGGGAACAAGATGAACTAGAGCTTCCACAAGAACAATGATGCGTTGTGTTTAAAGACGATCCTGTCGAAGATAAAGAGAACTTATCATTAGGAACATTGTAAGAAATTGTTGTTCCATATATAGCTCCAGAAACAGTTCCTGATTTTATTGGGATTGCAGTACTATTGTCTAGCATAAAACCAACAGCTGGTGGAGATGTAACATAAGAACTATTAGCATATGAATATGTTCCTATTTGAGTACTACTTCCTGTTGCAGTACAAGTATTGGATGCAGATTTAGTACCATTGTATATTATTTTTACTCCTCCAGTGTCAGTAGTTCTAACAATTTTCCAACAAAAATTTCCAAAAATAACATTATTATAAGTACCGTTAGTGTAATAATAAATTGCCTTTGTTCCACTACCATCAACTGAATCTTGATGAGATCCAGAATATGTACTTCCCCTGCCATTCGTTGTAATTGCTGTTTTTACTGTAGTATATATAGAAGGAAGAGGACACAAACTTTTATTTGCCAAACAATCAATCATACATTGAGCATCTTGGCAATTAACTTCAGTAGCGGTATTATCATAACTCAAATTAATTGCAGCAACATTAAATTGATAACTTGAACTACCAGAAATAGTTAAACTTTGTGACAATGCTGAATAGCCTATTGATATACTCATTAGTAAAACTACTATTATTGCCGCAATAATTGTATTTACTTTCCTTCGTGTCATATCACTCACCCACTTATTAATTCGCTTAGTGCCACTGTTGGCCAACCTAACCATTTTATTTTAAGTAGTACTTTCCCTACTAAATTTCTATCTCCGGCTGTCCATCCATCAGAATCTTTATTAGCATCACCTTTTGTTATATAAACCTTTTCCCCATTATCTTCCAAAATCTCAATTGCTCTATGAACAATAATTCTTCCACCTTGTTCAAAGGCAATTACATCCCCTTCGTTAATCTTTCTACTCTTTTTGTCAATTATTACAATATCTCCTTTATTAATAATCTTTGCCATTGAATTAGATCCAATTGCTAAAGAAGAAAAACGAAACATATTACTTGTTAAATATAACGTTCCAATTACTATTAATATTAGCAATGCTTGAAAAGCAATTTCTAGTTTACTACTCTTACCAAGTAATCTACTATTAGTTACAGTTGCAAATTTTACAGTAGTTACGTTAATTCCAACTATTAAAACTATCACAGGTAAACTAATATTAGCAATTATTGAGAAAAAATCTCCTAAATTTGGAAATACTGGTAAAAAGAAATTTGGAATAGTAATCAAGAACTGATATAACATACTACTCTTCTTATTAGCCTTAAAAACTATATAAGTTAAAGTAATATTTTTTATTAAATTAGGTATGATTAAATTAATAAAAACGTTAAACATATCTACTTTTGTCGTATATAGACTAAAATTTATTATTGAAGGTAATTCCAGCAACAAACATACTATTGGTGTTAATAAAACAATAGACTTATGATATGCATAGTTTTTTATTAAGATTTCTCTAATTGTTTCGATTGAACCAATTATTATTACTGATGAAACTATATTAAGGAGTATTCCCAAAAACTCTTTACTATAGCCAGAATAATAAAAACCACTAAAAAAACCTATAAAATTAGTTATAGCATAATAAAATAATATACAAATAATTATTATTAAATTTATATCATTATTAAATCTTTCATTTCTCTTAGGTGATTTCAAGAATAAATATAAACCGATTACTGTTAACACTAATAATACTAAGTATGCATAATAATTTATTTTATATAAAAACAAACAAAGAAGAGAAGCAATTATTAAAACAATTTCAATTAAAATTATTTTTATTGAATGTTTCATAATTACCCTCCTTAATTCTGAACAAAATCTAATTGATATTTAAAACCGTATTGATTATAACCAGTAGTGCTTAGTGCATTATTTTCAATTGTTAATACTATTGTTTTTACAGTAGGTGTCGATCCACTTTTACCAGCAATTGTATCATTTAATTTAACGTAAGATGTAGAATCAGCAGAATCATAACGTAACCTATAAGCCATATTACCGCAAGTCATGCTACTATCACCAAGTGTACAATTACTTACTGGTTGAGTTATTGTTATTTGTGCAATCTTTCCACCAATAGTTCCATTGTTTTGAAGTTTTAATGTATAAGCACATTTTCCAGTCGCAGTATTAAAAACAGGAGAAACTCCAGTAACTGCTGTAGCTGTTGCCGTTACAGAACCACAATTAATGGTTCCATTATTTGTAACAGTAGCTACTCCAGGTATTGTTCCTGCTTCAAACCCAATATCCCATGTCATAGCAGATTGAGTAATCCTACTCGTGGTTATATTTAAAACACTACTTAAAGCAGCATAAGCTACCCCTATACCACATATTACTATTGCTAATACAATTATTAAGATCTTTATTGGTTTCTTTCTTCTTATCATAACCTCACCCACTATTTACTAGTAAAATCAGCTTCTTTCATTGTAAATAAATATGTTTTGTCTATATCTTGAACATAGAATTCAGCTTTTGTTTCACTTGCTTTATGATACAAAATAGGTTTATCTATTGTATCTCTTACATCTAATAATTCAAGAAAAGTCTGAACATCATATATTTCATTTTCATTAACAATAGTAGTTGTATCAGTTAAAGTAACTATTACTCTATCATAGGTATCTAATATTTTCTTTAATTCATAATTGTATTTGGAAACAAAACTTCTATTCTTTTTAATATAATCTAACAATTTATATGCAACTATAATAGTAGCGATTCCTAATGCAATTGTTAATATTAAGAATACATATTTTAACAAATTATTAGACTTTGTTTCATACTGATTAACACTGTTTTTTAATTCATTTTTAGTAATACTATAAGTTAATTTATTTAATGGAATATTTAAAGAAGCTACCTCTGTTTCACCCTTAGTATCTTTTATTACTAATGCAACTAAGAGCTTACTGTCTCCAATTAACGAGTATTCATTAATATACTTTTGAGCATGCAAACTACTTTTTGCAAAAGGAACTTCAACTGACTGAACAATATTTATAACATTACCATTTATTTTATTAGATTCAATTTTAGTAAGTTTAGTAGTCTTTTTATACAACTCTCTATCATTTTCTTCAGATGGAGTTACTATAATACTACTCTTAACATAATACGAATAATCTTTTTCAATCTTTTCTTGATAAACCCCATTATAATTAAAATCCACTCTAATACTATCAGTTAATGAAGTTATATATTCTGTTCCTTCATTTAAACATTTTGATTTATAATAATTGTTGTTTTTTAAACATACTTGATAATTAACGCTTGAGTTCTCTACATATTGGGAGTTATTAATCTTTGAACGATTATAAAGAGATAGAGAGCCTCCAAGACATACTATTAATAGAGCACAACTAAGCATGTACTTAGCGATTGTTGATTTATTTAAGTTTGACTCATTCTCATACATAGCTGGTTTTTCGTTTGTGCTATTATTAATACTTTGTTCATCATTTACTAGAATAGACCTGTCAGTACTAGAAGAGCCTAAATTTTCAACATTTATATCAAGTTGTTTTGTGTTTTCATCTAAATTCAATAATTCTATATTTTCATTATTATTCATGTTACCCTTCCCTTTTATCTATTCTTTTATTTATTTATTATTTTAATGTTGACTATAGTTTAACGTAAAACCAGCTCCAGTTTGTTGGCTACTACTTCCTGTTGATGTTCCTGTATACTCAGCTATTAAATATACGTCTAGTGAACCACTAGTAGGAGCCAAAACATTATTTACTCCTAACAATGTGCTTCCTGCTTGATCAGCTGTTAATTTATAAGTTATATTTTCACAAACCATTTGTGAAGTTGTTCCAGTATTGCAAGTAACTGATGATGGTGTCTTAGCAGCTATTGATGATAAAATTGCTCCTACTGTACCTGTGTTTTTAACTTTCAATTTATAAACACATTTGTCTCCTACTGTTGCTAATACTGTACTATCTAATGAAACTGTACTGGCAGTTGCAGTTGCAACACCACATGATGTTGAACTAGATCCAGTTTTTGTTCCATTAATTGTACCTGTTTCAAATCCTACATTCCATGATAATGCATTTTGAGTTAAGGTTGCATACGTAATATTTAATGTTGCGCTTAAAGCTGCATATGCAACTGCTAACCCAAACAGCATTGCACATAACACTGCTACTATTATCATGGTCTGTTTATTACTTTTTTCTCTTTCTTCCATTTTTACCTCCTACGCTTGAACATAATATAATTCAAACTTAGCTCCACTTTGTTCAACTGCAGTTCCTACAACATTTGATCCTGTAAATTCAACTACTAAATATATTGTTGAAGATGCACTAGGATTTAATGTTCCACCTGTTGTAAGTACTGTACCACTACCACTTGTACTAGATAATAATCTATAAGTAATATTTCCGCATGTCATACTTCCTCCACTAATTGGGCTACATGTAACGCCAGATGGTGCTGTTGGAGTAATTGTATTTAACTTTCCTCCTACTGTACCACTGTTTTTTACTGTTAAAGTATAAGTACATTTATCACCTGGCTTTGATAATGATGTGGCTGCTACTGAAACAGAACTACTTGTTATAGTAGCGGTTCCACATGATGATCCTGTTGATGAAGTTCCACTAAATGTTCCAGTTGCACTAGAACCTTGAAATCCAATATTCCAAGATAATGCATTTTGTGTCACATTCCCGAATGTAATGTTAAGTGTTGCTGATAAAGCTGCATAAGCTACTCCTATACCCAATGTTAATATAGCTACTATTAGCAACAAATATTTTAAAGTTTGACTATTTATTTTTTTCATAATTTTCATACCTCTCTTTTAATTATGCCTGTTCATAAGTAAAGGTAAATTTACCACCTGATTGAGTCACTGCTGAACCATTTAAACCAGTTCCAGTATATTGAACTACTAAATAAACATCTAGACTTCCAGTACTGGCAGCTAAAGTACTCCCTGTAGTAAGTCCTGTTTTAGTAATAGTTGTTCCACTACTATTAGATGCAGCTGAGTTAATACTATATGTCAAATTGCCACACACCATTTGTGCTCCAGCAGAACTAGAAGCGTTAGTCTTAGTACATGATGTTGAGCTTGGTTCAGCAGGAACAATACTGCTTAATTTTGCTGCTATTCCACCTGTGTTTTTTACAGTAAATTTCCATATACAACCATCTCCCGGTTTAGACAAAGTAGTGTCAGCTACTGTTATTGATGTTGCAGCTACTGTTGCTGATCCACATGTTCTCCCTGTTGCACTTGTACCAACAGCAGTTGCATTTACAGTTCCAGTAGTAAAACCAACATTCCATGTCAATGCATTTTGTGTTATTTTATTTGTTGTAATTGTTAAAGTGGCAGATAAGGCTGCATAGGCAATTACAATTGCGAATACTGACATAATAGCAGCTCCTAAAATCATGCTATATTTTTTATTCATTTATTTTCCTCCTATCCTATAATTTAATTATATTTTTTTATATATATATTGTCAAACAAATTACACAGATTAACTAAAAAATGTAAACTTATTTACAGAAAAAAGAATGTTCCTTAACATGCCCTATACTTCAACAATTTTAATAAAATTAGTTGTTTTAGACTTACCTAATGGGAATCCACCAGTAAATACTATTAAATCACCATCTGTTAAAGCAAAAGTTTCTTTAGCTTTTTTCTTAGCATATTCTACCATTGAATCTGTATCTTCAAAAATTTCCGTAACAATTGGCTTTACCCCAAAATTTAACGCTACTTTTTCAGCTACATGTGACGATGGACAACATGCTAAAATAGTACAATTAGGTCTTAAATTACTTACTTTTCTAGCTGTAAAGCCTGTCATTGTTGTTGTGACAATTAACTTAATATCATCATATTCAACAGCATCTACTGCTAATTTAGCAATAGTGTCTGATACATCAATTTGTCTTTTATATTCAGTATGTTTTGTATAGTCAATAGTTGATTCCGTATATTCACAAATACGAGCCATGATTTCTACAGCTTCTTTAGGATACTTTCCTATGATATTTAAATCACTATTAATATAGGCATATCCTAATCCCAATGTTAATACTAATATTATGAGTAATGTTTGTACCTTATTACTTTTCATAGCACACCTATTATAAGTATACAATCATTCTACTTTTTTCACAATAATCTAATTAGTATATTTTTTAGACAGTCAGGACTAAATTGGTCTTAAATAAAAAAGATATGCATTCACATATCTTTATTATTCCATGGTGTACCCGACGAGAGTCGAACTCGTGACCTATCGCTTAGGAGAAAATCAGTTTAAATTTCAAATACGGTTTGATTTTTTCAAAACCCTTGTTATTATTGCAAAATCTAAACGATTTTTCAAATTTTAATTTTAAAATCAAAATGGATTTTTTAATTATTTTAAATAGTATTTGCGAAAGTTCGCGACATATTCGCGACACACTATTTAAAAATCCTATCCTAGCATTTGGAACACCAACTCACATAATTAATTATAACATAAAATATTGTTTTAATCTATTAAATTAACCTAATGGAGATAAAATAAATTCATCTCCATATTTTTGTTTGTATAAATCTAAAACATCCCATACATTATTAAAATTAATTCCTGTTATATCTATTTTTTTAAACATAGGATACCTATTATCAATATATTGTTTTATCATACTATATTTTTCATCTTCATCTACTCTTAAATCTACTGCAAATTTTAATAAATCATCCAATTCTCTTTGTGATGCAAAATTAACTCTTGTATATAGTGATAGCATTTGATTAAAATTAATCTTGATCTCGCCATTAACATTATAATACTTATCAAATACGGATATTGCTTCTTGTGTTTTATCTTCGTTTGAATGTGTATAAATAAATGTAGTTGTTAATTGTGAATGCCCCATTAATTTTTTAACATCAGCAGGAGATAAATTGGGATTATCATTCATTTGCATTGTGCAATAACTATGTCTTAATCCATGTAAAGAAACATTTCTTATTTCTTTATGTCTATTTCTAAAATCTAACCATTTACTTGATGGAGTATCAGGAAACATTATTCCACCGTATTTACTTAAAAACAAATTTTTAGGTGGTACATAATCCTTATACTTCTTTTTTAATCTTTGAATAATTCTATCTCTCAATTTTAAATATTCTTTTATTGCTTCAGTACAAAATAGTGGCATAGGAACTTCTCTAACACTACCCTTAGTTTTAGTTGCTTTTTCCAAAGTCTTTTTATTTTTATAATCCCACACTACTGCTCTTTTTACTGAAATCATATTGTTATTAAAATCAATATCATCTATATGTAATCCAACTAATTCTCCTCGCCTTAAACCTGTACATATAGCAATAGTAAATAATGCTTCTGTTAAAACATCCTCAGTTTTTAATATATCTAATATTTGTAATAATTCTTCCCTATTATATGATTGTTTTTCTTTTTTAGATACTCCTGGTGCTTTTACTTTCTTTACAGGATTAGTTTCTATATAATCCCAAGCAATAGCTTTATTTAATATTTTTCTTAATAATCTATAAACATTATTTACACTTGTAATTGATAATTGTTCATTAATAACTTCCAATTTTTCAGATATTACTTTTAAATCATTTGTTTCTTTTTCTTCTATACTTTCTCCAAGAATTTCACTAACTGGTGTTTCAAAAAGTTCTGATATTGTTACTAGCATTTCAGCATCTGGAACTGATAAACCTGTTTCCCAT
>JAFWGF010000028.1 GCA_017512495.1 Bacilli bacterium | reverse complement strand
TATGGTAATATAACTGCTCAAAGTGTTGGAGTTATCCAAAGATGTTTATTAACATTAGAAAATCAAGGAGCAGATAAATTTTTTGGACAACCAGAATTAGATATTCAAGATTTCTTAAGTTTTGATACTAATGGTAAAGGAATGATTAATATTCTACATGCTGTAGAATTGTTTCAATCACCAGATTTATATGCTTCATTCCTATTATGGTTATTAACTAATTTGTTTAATAAAATGCCAGAAGTAGGAGATTTGGAAAAACCAAAGATTGTCTTCTTCTTTGATGAAGCACATTTACTATTCAATGGAATGCCAACTTATCGCTTAAAACAAATAGTTCAAGTAGTTAAATTAATTAGATCGCGTGGTATTGGATTGTATTTCATTTCACAAAGTCCTACTGATATACCAAACGAAGTAATTGCTCAATTAGGAAATCGTGTTCAACATACTTTAAGAGCTTATACACCTAGTGAGCAAAAAACTGTAAAAGTTGCTGCTGATGCATTTAGAACTAATCCTAATTTCGATACAGCAGAAGCAATACTTGCTTTAGGTACAGGTGAAGCTTTAGTATCTTTCCAAAATGAAAAAGGAGAACCAGAAATTGTTGAAAAAGCAACTATCTTACCACCACAAAGTAAAATGGGAGTAATTGATGATATTAGTAGAAATAAAATTATCAATAATTCACCAATAGTAGGTAAATATGAAGAAACACAAGAAAGAGATTCTGCTTATGAAGAATTAGATAAATTAATTAAAGAAAAAATAGCAGCTGAAGAAGAAGAAAAGAGAGCTATTCAAGAAGCTAAAGATAAAGAAAAAGCAGCAAAAGAAGCAGAGAAAGCAGCGAAAGAAGCAGAAAGAGATAAAAAGGCTGCTGAAAGAGAAGCTGAAAAGAAAAGAAAAGAAGCAGAGAGAGCTAAGAAGAATACTATTGAGTATAAATTAGGCAAAAAAGTGGTAAATAAAACTACTGATAAATTAATTAATAAAGGATTAAATACAATATTTAAGAAAATATTCAAATAAAGGAATTACATATTCCTTTGTTTTTTTTGTAAATAAGCGTATATTGACAGTAAATTTCTTGATTTTATTAATATATTGATATAAAATTAAATTGTAAGAATATGGTTCGGTGAAGCAAGTTCTTAAATAGGATAGGAGGAAAGAAGTATGGCAAATATTGCATTATTAGAAGATGTTGAACAAATTAGACAAGCTTCTGCTGCTGTTAGTAAATTAGCAGATGAATTTGATGGCTTCAGAGTAGAATTGAAAGGAAAAATTGAACAAGAGTTAAATACTGCTTGTAAAGGAGACGTTGCGGACGAATATACAAATTATTATAATGAAAAGATCGATCCACAATTACAAGAAGAAAAAACAAGACTTGATTTAGTAGCTAGTACTTTATCAACTACAGCTACTACTATGGAAAATGCAGAAAATACTGTAAAGAGTTCATTTTAAGGAGGGATAATATATGGCAAATAGAGTTGATTATGATAACTTGAAACAAGCTAAAGTAAATGTTGAAAATAAATTTAATGAAATGCTAGATAATTTAGAGGCAACAAAAAATAAAATTGTTGATTTAACAGATAATTCATGGAAAGGACAATCTTCAAATTATTTCTTAGAAGTTTTTGAAGAAATGAAAGCAAAGATTGTTGCAGAACGTGATGAATTTTGTAATGAGATGCAAAAGAAGATCGATATCTGGTACACTGAATTCTCTGATGCTGAAAAAGCAATGATTGATGCTGCATCAAAAATAGAATGATAATAAACACTACTTTTGTAGTGTTCTAAAAATGTATGAATATTTCATACGTTTTTAGAGCGTTATAAAAACAGAAAGGGATGATTGGTATGGCAAATATTGGTAATATAACAAAGGATAGTAGCACAGGTGATTTTTTAAGTCAAAGTATTACAGATGGTTTAGCAGATAGTTTTAAATCTGGGAAAATAGCTAATATAAATGAGGAACTTACTCAAAAGCTTAATGCTGAAAAAGAACATGGTTTGTCTCTTGATGCCTTAAGCATAGAGGGTAGAGCACCATTAAATGAAATAACTAATGAAATGATTGCTAGAATTAATGTTACTGTTCAAGATATAGAAGATATTCAAAATATTACTAAAGCCAAAGGTTATCAACATCAAAAGCAAGAAGCAGATCGTTTTGTTCGCGAAGTAATAGGTAAGGAATATAAAAAGTTATGTGATAAAGCTGAAACAGAAACTGATGCATATAATAGTTCTACCAAAGATGTGGAGGAAAAAGATTCTGAAGGTAATACTAAGACTGTAACAAAATATCCTAAAGATTATGGACATTATGTAACAGTAAAATTACCAGAAAGCTATGATCAAAATACAGTAGAGATTACGTGGACTGGTAGTTTTGATAGTTCATTTGATCATGCTTCAGCTGCAGAAGCTGCATGCAAAGCTGCCAAAGATTGGTTTAATGGCAAAGTTAAAGAAGCAATTGATTTTTACGGAGACTCAAACAAATTAGAAATACCTAATGCCGGTGAAATTCCAATGCCAGTTCCTGATGATGAAGAGAGACCTGAAGGTTTAGAACCTGGAGATGTACAACCTGGAGCAAAAAGAATAGTAACAGGTGATACTCGTCATTCAAAAGTTGTATATATTAATCCAGACGGATCAACAGTTGAAATTGAAACTAGTGAAAAAGGTAAAAAATGCCAAGTTAAAAATAGATATGGTTATATTACTAAATCAGTTATTTATGGTAAAGATGGTAATATAGATCATAAAAATGTTTATACTTATGAAAGAGTAAAAACAAAAGATGGAAAATATGTTTATAAAATAAAACAAGAAAAATATAAGTATAATGGTTCTGATTATGATAGTGAGCCTTCTAGTCCAAAAGCTGAGTGTGGTTATGCATATCCTAGTAATGATAATGGAAAGATAAAATATTCTAAAACTGAGCCAGCAGCAAGTGAAATTGGCACTCCAAAATCAACAATGAAAAAACTTACTGTTGATACTACTGGAGATGGTTCTGAAAAAGCAGTAACTGGAGCCGATACTAGTGATAAAAGTAATAAAGGACCTGTTGTAGTAACTGAAAAAAATGTTCAGTCTACCATAGATAATCATGAAGATTTTGTTTTATCAAAGGGAAGTACTATTACGGAAGAAAATAATGGATCCCTTTATGCATATGGTTCAGAAACAAGTGAAGTATATTTTGAATATGATCAAAAAGAGGGAGTTTATTACATTAAAAACAAAAAGGGTCAATATATTAATGCTACTAACACAGTAATTAGGGATAAGAACTCTGCAAAATTACAGGGAGCGTATATTGATCCGGAATTAGTTACTAAAACTAAAATAAAGTAATTTTACTTATAAATGATAGGAAGTGATATATAGTGGCTACAGTTAAGGTTGCTTACAAAGAATTAGAGAGTACAGCAAAAAAATTAGTAGGGTTAAAAGAATATGCGCAAAGTGTTCTCACAGAATTAGCAAAAAGTGAAGCTGATATAGAAAAAACGAGTAGCTTACATGACAATTGTTTTGCTGCTACATTGGATGCTTTGGCTGATTTAGAACATGCATTTACTAATTATTATAATGAAATAGATTTTTTAATTCGTCAATGTAACAATGCATTCGAAGCGTTCTCTACTGCAGAAGCAGATTCAGAAAAGCAAGCTGGTGTTATTAAAGACTTAATTAGTCTTGCTGGACTTGAAGAAACTGTTAATGCATCTGATGTAGAGGTTAAATCTGGGGAAACTCTCGATGATGTTGGAAAAGATAATAAGAGAGCGAGCTCTAAAAAAACTTCAGAAACATGGAACCGTGCATTTGAGGATACAGATCTTGACGGCGTCTATGATGAAATTCATGGTACAAAAGCAAAAAAAGCAGATAGCATAGTAGGGGATACTGGCGAAGATAAAAAAGAAGAAGTTAGTGAAGATGCAACAACAGATACAGATAGTAACCAAAGTAATAATTATAATAATAATAGTAGTTCTGGTGGTGGAAATAATAACAGAATTCAAAAGAGACATAAAGAAGTTGAATCAATAAAAGATGATAAAAAAGATGATAAGAAAAAGGATAAAAAGGAAGATAAAAAAGAACAGAAGAAGACAGATCCAATAGAAGAAAAAGAAGTAAAAGAATAGGAAAAGAAGGAAGAGGAGAAAAAAGAAGAAACAAAAGAAGAGGAGAAAAAGGAAGAACCAACACCAACGCCAACTCCTGAGCCAACTCCAAATCCTGAACCAACTCCAACTCCAGAGCCAGCTCCAGAACCAACACCAACTCCTCAACCAGAAGATGATGTAACTTACCATACTGGTGGTGGATATAATGATACTGATGGTTATGTTCCAGTAACAGAACCTACAGAACCTATTGCTCCAGTAGTTCCTGAAGAAGAAAATACAACTGATGGAGTAATTTTACCAGAAGATGTTGATGAAGAAATAGATAGTGGTATCGATACTATTATTAAAAGCGATGAGGTTAAGAAAATACCAGTATCAAATGATCCAATTACTACAAAGAAATCTAGTGGTGGAAGTTCAGTAATACCAATTGCTGCTGGATTAAGTGCAGCAGCTGCAGCTGGATTAGGAGCTAAAGCTTATATGGATCATAAGAAAAATAATTCTGAAGATAATCTTGATGAATTTGAATCAGAAGAATGGAACGGTGATGAATCTACCGATATTGATTATGGAGATTCGGCTAAAACCGAAGAATATTTAGAAGATGATGATTATAATACATCTATTGAAACAGAAAAATATGGTGCTAGAAACAATGAAGAACTAGCTGATTTACAATAAAGGGGAGGAATAAAAATGCAAGAGAAATTTTTACCTATTGGCTCAGTTGTATTACTAAAAGGTGGTACAAAGAAAGTGATGATTACTGGCTATTGTATGAAAACAGCAGAATATCCTGATAAAGTATATGATTATAATGGATGTCCTTTTCCAGAAGGAGAATTAAAATCAAATATTACATCAGTTTTTGATCATGATCAAATTGATAAAGTGTTCTTCATCGGTTATAGTAATGATGAATCACATACTTTCTTCGACAAGATGAAAAAACAATTGGAAGAATATAACGAAAAACATAATTTATAAAAATAAGGAAAGCAGAGCTTTCCTTTTCTACGCGTTTGACAAACGAATAAATGTATTATATATTTTAGGTGGTGATGTGATGATAATCTTAGCTAGTGATTTTGATGATACAATTTACTATTTAGAAGACCCTGTTAAAAATCAAAAAAATATTGAAGCTATTAGAAAATTTGTTTCTGCTGGTAATACTTTTTGCATTATTACAGGTAGAAACTATACTAGTTTAAAGAATGCTTTAAATGAGAATAATATTCCTTATACATATTTAATATGTGAAGATGGAGCTAAGATATTTAATAGTGTTGATTATTGCTTAGATACAATTTTGTTAGATAAAAAAGATATAGAACAAATAGTTTCTATAATAGAAGAACATAACTGGGAATACTATTTGGATGATGGATATAATAAAACAACTAATTATAACGATTGTGTAAAAGTAGTTATGAAGTGTTCTGATAAAGAAGAACAAAAACGTATAGTAGATATTATTCAAGAAAAAGTTCCAGTACATGTTTATGCTAGTAGATTTCATATTAATATAATTAATAAAACTGTTAATAAGAAGAAAGCTTTAAAAAGATTATTTAATCTTGAAAAATTAAATTATGACTTGTTAAAAGTTATTGGTGATAATGATAATGATTATGAAATGCTACAGGAATTTCCGGGAGCTGTTATAAAAGATCATCATGAGAAATTAGATTCCTTAAATAAGCCAGAATACGATACACTTAGTGATTATATTGAAGAATTAATGAAAAATTAATTCTTTTTTTCATATAATTCATTGGGTGATTAAATGGCCGATTTCGTAATAAATTTAATTAATAATTATGGATACTTTGGAATGTTTTTAGGAATGGTATTAGAAGCAGTTATTATTATAATACCTAGTGAACTTATTTTAGCTACTAGTGGTATTTTTGTTAGTAAGGGAATATTTTCTTTTAAAATGGCTTTCTTTACTGGACTTATTGGTAGTGTTTTTTGTGCGATAGTAATTTACTTTATGGGTTATTTTGGAGGACAAGCTTTTGTTAAGAAGTATGGTAAATATTTTTTTATGAAAGAAGAAGATCTTAAAAAGAGTGACTCATGGTTTAATAGATATGGAATGCTAAGTGCTTTGATAGGTAGAAATATTCCTATTATTAGAACACTTATTTCATTACCCATTGGGATAATGCATTTATCTTTTTTTAAATTTGTTATTTATACAACAATAGGTTCTATACCATGGACTTTTTTATTTGTTTATGCTGGATTATGCTTGGGTAATAATTGGATTATTATAAAAAACTATTTAAATATATTAAAAATACCGGTAAGAATTATTTTGGTTTTTATTGTTTTAAAAACTATTATAAAGATTTATAAAAAGAGGATTTCATTGACATGAAAGGGTGTTTATGATACAATAAACGCTGCTTTAGGCAAAAAGGGTGATACAATGTTTGATAAAAATCAATTGTTAAAAGGAACTAAAGGTAAGGTAGCAATTTCAGGTGTAATTGTAACTTTAGTATTATCAGGATGCTCATTTCAATTATCTGCTAAAAGTGATGTTAATGATAAAGTGCTAATTGAAAATACAAGAAATTATGATACTGAATTAAGTCATGCTAAAATTGATGATATTATGGGATTTTCTAAAGACTCTGATAATTTAAAAAGCTATTTAGATTATCATTATTTAATTGAAAATAACGATATTACAGGTGCAACTTTTGCCCATATCGTAGAAGAGAAAACTATTACTAACGATAGAAAAAGATTTGATGGAAAAAAAGAAGTTGATGATACAATTCTTGATGATAGTATTATACAACCAATAGTTTTACCAAAAGTATTTGTTCTTTTTAATGCAGAAAAAGTGTCAGATTTAATAGATGCTTATGCTGACTGTGATATTACCGCTCAAAAGTTATTAACTTTTGATGGAGATATTTTATACTACTTTGAATCAACAATAACCTTTAATAAATTTGCTGAAAAGTATATTGGTCTTGATATAAAAGAAGGAGATACAATGACTGGTAAAGCTTTATATAAGTTGGGTGTTGCGGGTAATTGGGATTTATTATATAGAAATCAAGAAGGATTTAGATCAGATGATTCTAATGTTGTAGAAAATAATTATAATGATACTTTTGATGTTATTTTACCAATTAGTGAAACTATATTTGCTGATATGAATGGTAAATATAAGGAAGAAGAAATAAAGGAAATTCTTGATACATATAATTATACAGGTGATTATACATCACAAGTTAATACTATATCTGCAAGTAAATGTAAAAAATATGATGGTTAAAACCATCTTTTTTTTTGCTTGTTTTAGTATCTAAAAAATGATAAAATAAACGTAGGAATAATATGCCAGAAAGGTTGATTTGATGAATTCAAAAAATAAAGAAAATAATGGTTGGACAATAGTCGTTATTGTAGTAAGCCTTTTGATTATTTTTGCACAACTAAATGGAAATAATACTGAGTATAATCAAGAAGGAAGAGATTATGAGTATTCTAATCATGTATTTAGTTTAATAGCTAGTTCAGAAAATAAAGTTCTTGATTCCGAAATTAAAAATTTTGCAGAAAAAGAAGATTTAAAAATAAATATAGTTTATGATGATACTTTAAAGATTACTAAACGATTAAATAATGGAGAACAATTTGATGCAGTATGGTTATCTAATTCGATTTGGATGTATGCGATTGATAGTAGTAAAGTAAGAGTATCTGATACTAAATCTACTAGTATTAATCCGATCGTATTTGGTATTAGAAAAAATAAAGCTAATGAATTAGGGTTTATTGATAAAGATATTTATACTAGAGATATTATTAATGCTGTACAAAGTGGTAATTTAAAATTTAGTATGTCTAATCCAGTTACCACTAATAGTGGTGCTAGTGCCTATTTAGGAATACTTACTACTTTAGCTGGTAATCCTGAAGTATTAACTAGTGAAACATTAAAGAACGAGGAACTTAAAGAAAAATTAAAAACTTTTTTTGGAGGATTAGAAAGATCTTCAGGAGATGAAGACTACTTAGAAGAAATGTTTGTTAATGGGGGATATGAAGCAGTCTTTACTTATGAATCATCAATTATAAATATTAATAAAAAACTTGAAAGCAAAGGAAAAGAAACTTTATATGCAGTTTATCCAATAGATGGTGTTTCTATTTCCGATAGTCCAATTGGTTATATTGATCAAAAAGATGAAAGTAAAAAAGAAACATATGATAAGTTAGTTGCATATTTATTGAGTAATAAAGGACAAAAATTACTTGCTAGTATGGGTAGAAGAACATGGTATGGAGGAATTACAGATAAAGCAAATACTAAGATATTTAATCCTGATTGGGGAATTAATACTAAAAAGTATATTTCTCCACTTAAATATCCTTCTACTAGTGTAATAAAAGAAGCTTTAATGTTATATCAAGAAAGTTTGAGAAAACCAGTACATGTAGTATTCTGTTTAGATTATTCTGGAAGTATGTATGGTCCTGGTATAGAGGAATTACAGAATGCGATGGATTTCATTTTAACTGATCGTGCTGCAGAAGAAATGTTACAATTTACTGGAGAAGATATTATTGATGTAATACCATTTAATTCTGAATATAATAATTCTTGGCATGCCCACAGTGAAGAAGAAATTGCAGCAGTTTTAAATAATATAAAAAGTAGACAACCCGGTGGTGGTACAGCATTATATCCAGCTACCGAGAAAGCTTTGGAATTATTAAAAGATGAAGATAGAACTAAATATAATACCTCTGTTATTGTTATGACTGATGGTGAAGGTAATATAGGAACTTATGAATCTTTAAATAAAAAATATAAAGAAATAAACATACCAATTCCAATTTATTCAATTAAATTTGCTTCAGCTGATGAACGCCAACTACAACGTATGGCTCAATTATCAAATGGTAAAGTATTTGATGGAACATTAGGTTTAGTTGATGCCTTTACTGAAGTTAGAGGATATAATTAGAGGTGATTGTATGAAGAATAGAGAGATTGTTTCTGCAACGATTGGTGGAGTATTCTTTGCAGTACCGTATTTAGTTTTATCAGCACCACTTTTACCATCATTAGCAATTGGTGCAGCTGCTTTTGGAGCTGGAGAATTGGTTTTTGGTGATTATAAATTGACTTTAAAAGAAACTAATAGAAGTCTATATGATATGTTAGAAGATGCTAAAAAGAAAAATAAACATATAGTTGATATGATTCCAATGATTGAAGATGAAGAAATAAAGAAAGAGTTAAATGAAATAAATGATTCTGTTACTAAGATAATCGATACTATTTCAAAAAATCCTAAGAAGATAGATCAAACAGATAATTTCTTTGATTACTATCTACCAATCACAGTAAAATTAGTAGATAGATATGATGAAATAGAAAATCAAAAGCTATCTTCAACAGAAAGTAAAAAGTTCTTTGCTTCTACTAATAAGATGGTTAGAGAAATTAACAAAGCTTATAAAAAAATCTTAGATAATTTATATAAAAAAGATATAGTTGATATGGATGCTGAAATGAAAGTATTTAATTCGTTATTAAAAGCAGATGGTTATAATGATGAATTACATTCTGAAAAGGAGGAAGTAAAAGATGAATAAAAAACAAATTATTGGAATTAGTATATTTGTTGTCTTAGTATTAGCTATTATTGGTCTAAAAGTATTTACTGGTTCAGGTGATGGTAATAATACTAGGGGTCTTACTACTGTTTATGTCGCAACTGGTGGTGGAAAAGAAGATTTTTTAGCTGATGAAGATGTTCAAAAAATTTTAAGAAAGAAATATAAACTAAATGTTGTTTTTGATAACTGGAGTAATGGTAAGACAGTTTTATGGCCATTAATCCGTGAACAAATAGGTGAAGGCAATGCTAGTATTGCTGAAAAGATAGCTAATGGAGATACAAGTTATAATATTCATTCTAGTGATGTAACTCCTTATGATGCATTATTTACTTCTGATCAAAGATTTTATGATTATTATAAATTACCTCCTAATAAAGAACTTGGAGAAGCAGATCGTTATAGTGTTAAAGGAGGAAGTTTAACACTTAATACTCCAATTGTTATATATAGTTGGAAAAGAGTAGTAGAAGTTTTAATTAATGAAGGTATAGTTACAGAAAAAGAAGGAGTTTATTATATTAGCGATATGAATAAGCTAATGAATTATATCTTAGAAGGTAAGAGTTGGGCTGATGTAGGACTTCCTGAATTATATGGAAAAATAAATATTGCTTCTACTGACCCAGTAACATCTAGTCCGGGTGCCACTTATTATGGTTTATTACTAGCTATCTTAAGTGAAGGACAAGTGTTAGATGAAAATGTTCAAAACAATTTACCTAAATTAAATCAATTTTATATTAAATCTGGTTATATGAATAATACTCCGGCAGATTTATTTGATTTATATTTAAAAACTGGTATGGGTGGAAAACAAATGATTGTTGACTATGAAAAGAGTATTATTGATTTTGCTAATAAGAATAAAGAAGGTTTTGAACAAGTAAAAGATGAGATTAGAATACTTTATCCATCACCAACTAGTTGGAATTCACATTGCTTTGCTTACTTCAACGAGAATGGACAAAAATTATTTGAAGCATTCGATGATAAAGAGATTCAACAAATAGCTTGGGAAAGATATGGATTTAGAACAGGTATTACTGGAGGAAGCTATGACGTATCAAATATTGGTATTGGAGTTCCTCAAACAATTACAAGTACTGTATCTAGTTTGAAAATGGATACTTATAATAAATTAATTGATTATTTAAAAAATGGAGGTAGTAATTAATGGAAGGTTTAGAGTTAAAATTAGAAAGCTCAAAAGTAGAAAAAGAGGTTGAAAGTTTAGTAACTAGTGAAGATAAGGTAACTGAGGAGAAAGTTGAAGAATCTTTAAACTATGATTTACTTACTGATAAAGAAAAGAAAGCAATTGATGAATTTGTAGAAAAGATTGATGTATTTGATGCTACTCAAGTACTTCAATTTGGTTCAGCATCACAAGCTAAAATATCAGAATTTTCTGATGAAGTTCTTGAAGATGTTAAAACTAAGAATACTGGAGAAGCAGGAGAATTACTTGCTCAATTAGTAGCTGAAATAAAAGCTTTTGATGGAGCAGTTAATAAAGATCCTAAAGGATTAGAAAAAGTATTCTATAATGCTAAAAAAGAATTAGAAAAGATTATTGCTAAATATAGTAAGATTGAAAAGAATATTGATAGTATTGAAAAAGGTTTAGAAAAAGATAAGATTCAAATGTTAAAAGACATAGCTATCTTTGATACTATGTATGAAAAGAACTTAGATTACTTTAAAGAAATATCGCTATATATTATTGCTGGAGATAGAAAATTAAAACAATTAAAAGAAGAAGTTCTACCAGAATTACAAAAGAAGGCACAAGAGACTGGAGAACAAATGGATGCTCAAAAAGTACAAGATATGGAGAACACTATCAATCGTTTTGAGAAGAAATTATATGATTTAAAAACTACTAGAGTTATTTCAATTCAAATGGCTCCACAAATTAGATTACTTCAAAATAATGAGGCTGAATTAGTAGAAAAGATTCAAAGTTCTATTACTAATACAATTCCATTATGGAAGAATCAAATGGTATTAGCTTTAGGTATTACTAATGCTAAGAATGCTTTAAAGAACCAACAAGCTGTATCTAATTTAACTAACGAAATGTTAAAGAAGAATAGCGAGACATTAAAACAAGGTTCAATTGATATCGCTAAAGAGAGCGAAAGAGCTATTATTGATATTGAAACACTTAAGAAGACTAACGCTGACATTATTGAAACTTTAGATTCTGTAATTAAGATTCACGAAGAAGGTCGTGTTAAGAGACAAGAGGCTGAAGTTGAATTACAAGAAATTGAAAAAGAATTAAAGAAAAAAATGTTAGAAATTAAAATAGAAAAATAATAGGCCGCCGATATTCGTCGGCTTATTTTAGAGGTGATGTTATGTACGAAGAACACTTAGGAGAATTATATAAAGATTTCTTTGGAGAAGAAGAGGGGAAAGCTAGATTAGAAGCTTTAGACAAGGAAGAAGAAATAGAATTAGTAGAAGAAGATATTGATAAACTATTAATAGAAGATAGTTCTAAAGAATTATTACATAAAGTAATAGCTTATATGAGTAAATATAATACTAAAGAAGAAACTAAATTCTTGAACTTTCATTTATTAATTCAAAGTGATAATAAAGAAACTATTAATAAGATAGAAGACATTATTAAAGGAGCTGTTTCTAAATATAAATATTTAGATAGTGCTAAGACTAGTGAAGTATCTTTCTATGATTTAAGTGATATTGACTCTACTAAGAATATATTTGTTGATAATAAGATAATTATTTTTAAAGATATTAAAGGAATTGATTTAAAAGATAATGAATTTCAAACTAAATTCTTTCATTTACTTGAAGAGAATCTAATTAATAAAAATTTAATTATCTTAGAAGGTAATAAAGAAGAGATAGATTATTTCTTTGAATTTAATAGTAGCCTTAGAACTAAATTCTTCCCATTCTTACTTGAAGGAGTTAATCCTGATGTCCAAGATATTTATCAGGAAGTATTAAGTATTGTGAATGAGAACAATAAATTTGATGAAGAATTTACTATTAAAATATTAGACTATATTTCAGAGACTTATCCTAAGACTGAATTTGATTATCCTACTTATCGTGATACTTTGTGTAGAGAATTATTATTTAATAAAGAAATACCTAAATTAGAAACTGAAAAGACTATTGATGAGATATTTGCTGAATTAAATGAATTAGTAGGATTAGAGAAGATTAAGAAGACTCTTCATGAATTAGTTGATTATATGCAATTAATGAAAAAGAGTGATGATTTAAAATTAAAGAGTGTTAACTTACATATGGTATTTTTAGGTAATCCTGGAACAGGTAAAACAACTGTTGCTAGAATTGTTTCTGATATTTTATATAATCTTGGCTATATTAAACAAGATAAGTTGATAGAAGTGTCTGTTAAAGATTTAGTTGCAGAGTACGTTGGACAAACTGCTCCTAAGACTATGAGTGTAGTAGAAAGAGCTCTAGGAGGAGTGTTATTTATAGATGAAGCTTATGCTTTAGCAAGTAAAGGTAATCAAAGTAGTTATAATGATGAAGCTATTGCGACATTAATAAAAGCTATGGAAGATTATCGAGATAATTTAGTAGTAATTTTTGCTGGTTATACTAAAGAAATGCAAGACTTCTTAGATTCTAACTCTGGTATTGTTTCTCGTATTGGTTATACTTTAGAGTTTGACGACTATACCGAAGATGAATTAGTTAAGATCTTTGAAGGTATGATGACTAAAGCAGGATTTGTTGTTAAAGATGAAGCAATTACTAGACTTCGTGAAATAATTAGAGAATATAAAGATACTAAGAACTTTGGTAATGCTCGTTTTGTACGTAATGTTTATGAGAAGAGTATTGTTAAACATGCAAGTAATGTTAAAGATAAGAAAAGAAGAGATGTTTTACGTACAATTACAAAAGATGATATCTCTTGTGAGAATTTAAAATAATTGTGTTATAATTAATATGATTGGAGGCTATAAATATGATGAAGATAATGGATGGTAATGAAGCTGCTGCTTATGTCTCATACAATTTTACAGAAGTAGCAGGAATATACCCAATTACACCAGCTAGTCCAATGGCAGAGTTAACTGATAAATGGAGTAGTGAAGGTAAATTAAATTATTTTGGAGTACCAGTTAAAGTAGTAGAAATGGAGTCTGAAGCAGGAGCTGCTGGTATGGTTCATGGATCACTACAAGCAGGAGCTCTTACTACAACTTATACTGCTTCGCAAGGATTATTATTAATGATTCCTAATATGTATAAGATTGCAGGAGAGTTATTACCATGTGTAATAAATGTTGCTGCACGTAGTTTAGCTACTCATGCATTATCAATATTTGGAGATCATCAAGATGTATATGCTTGTCGTAGTACTGGTTTTGCTATGTTAGCATCATCTTCAGTCCAACAAGTAATGGATTTAACTGGAGTAGCTCATTTAAGTGCTATCAAAGGAAGTGTACCTTTTATAAATTTCTTTGATGGATTTAGAACTAGCCATGAATTACAAAAAGTTGAATTAATTGATACTGATAAATTAAGAAAGTTACTTGATGAAAAGAAATTACTAGAATTCCGTAAAAGAGCAATGAATCCTAGTCATCCAACTATTAGAGGTACTGCTCAAAACGAAGATATTTACTTCCAAGCTACAGAAGTAAGAAATAGTCATTATGATAAAATTCCAGATATTGTAGCTAAATATATGAATGAAGTTAACAAAATAACTGGTAAAGATTATAAACCGTTTAATTATTATGGTAGTCCAGAAGCAACTAAAATAATTGTTGCGATGGGATCAGTATGTGATACCGTACGTGAAACAGTAGAATATTTAGTAAAAGAAAAACATGAAAAAGTAGGTTTAATGGAAGTACATTTATATAGACCATTTAGTGCTAAATATTTCTTAAATGAATTACCAAAAACAGTAAGAAAGATTGCTGTATTAGATCGTACTAAAGAAGCTGGTAGCGCTGGAGAACCATTGTATTTAGATGTGGTTCAAACAATAAAAGAAGCAGATGCGCGTGTTAGAGTATATGGTGGTAGATATGGATTATCTTCTAAGAATACAACACCAGCTATGATTAAGGGAGTATTTGATTTCTTAGATACAAGAGATGTTCATAATAACTTTACTGTAGGTATTAATGATGATATTACTAATTTGAGTGTTCCATATGATGAGAAGTTTATGTTACCTAATAGTGGTAATGTAGAATTCTTAATCTATGGGTATGGTAGTGATGGTATGGTATCTGCATCTAAAGATATTATGAAGATTACAGGTACTTATACAAATGCTTTTGTTCAAGGTTATTTCCAATATGACTCTAAGAAGAGTGGTGGAGTAACAATAGCTAATTTACGTTTTGGTAAGGAACCAATTACAAGTTCTTACTATGTAGAAAAAGCAAATATTGTAGTATGTACTAAAGATAGTTATTTAAAAAGAATTAAAATGTTAAATAAAATAGCTGATAATGGTATATTTATTTTAAATACAAATAAGAATCCTGATGAAGTATTAGCTTCTATGACTAATTATGATAAGAAGATTTTACAAAGTAAACATGTAAAAATGTTTATCTTGAATGCTAATAAGATAGCTAGTGATGCAGGACTTCCAGGAAAGATTAGTACTATTATGGAAACAGTTATCTTTAAACTAGGTAAAATAGTTGATTTTGAATTTGCTATTCAAAAGATTAAAGAGAATTTAACTACTAAGTTTGCTAATAAAGGTGGTAATGTAGTAGAGAAAAATATTAAAGCAATAGATTCTTCTTTAAATTGTTTAATACCTGTTAAGATTCCATATGTAGACTTTGATAATGAAATAACAACTAAGAGAAGTATGTTTGATATTATTAATGCTATGGAAGGTGATACATTACCAGTAAGTACATTTATTAATATGCCTAATGGAGAATTTGAAGCAGCTACTTCAAGATTAGATAAAAGAGATGCTAGTGATGTCGCTCCATGTTATGATTCAGAAAATTGTATCAATTGTAATATGTGTAGCTTAGTATGTCCTCATGGAGTAATAAGACCATTCTTATTAGATGAAAAAGAACAATTAGATGCTCCAGAATCAGTAGCTAGACATTTAGTAGATGCTAATATAAAAGATCAAAATCTTAAATTTACAGTAGGAGTTAGTTTACCAGACTGTACTGGATGTAGTTTATGCGTAGATGTATGTCCAGGAAAGAAAGGTGCTAAAGCTCTTGTTATGAAAATGAAAGAAGAATTGTTAGCTGACAAGAGAGATGAAGAATATAAATATTTATTTGAAGAAGTAAAAGAAAAGAAAAATGTAATGCCTACTAATACAGTAAAAGGTAGTCAATTTAAAACTCCTAAATTTGAATTTTCAGGAGCTTGTGCAGGTTGTGGAGAAACACCTTATATTAAGCTGTTAACACAGTTATTTGGAGATAGAATGATAATTGCTAATGCAACAGGATGCTCTTCTATCTATGGTGCTAGTACTCCATCTATGCCATATTCATTACCATGGGCTAATTCACTATTTGAAGATAATGCTGAATTTGGATTTGGTATGAGAACTGCAGATAATGCCTTAAAAAATCAAATAGTAACTCTAATTAAGAATAATATGAGTGAAGTTAAGAAAAGTGAAAAAGATATTTATAAAGCATATTGTAATGAAATAAATGAAGATACAGCTAATGCATTATTAGATGTAATTGATGAAACTAAGATAGATGGATTATTAGAATTAAAGGATTTTGTTGCCCCTAAATCAGTATGGATGATAGGTGGAGATGGTTGGGCATACGATATTGGTTATAATGGAATAGACCATGTTCTAGCAAATAAAGAAAATGTAAATATTTTAGTTCTTGATACTGAAGTATATTCTAATACTGGTGGACAAGCTTCTAAATCTACTAGAACAGGAGCAGTTGCTAAATTTACTGCTAGTGGAAAAGAAACTGCTAAAAAGAACTTAGCTAAGATGGCTTTATCTTATCCTCATGTATATGTAGGAACTATTTCATTAGGAGCTAATGCAATGCAGGCTATTAAAGTTATGAAAGAAGCAGAAGCTTATAATGGACCATCTATTATAATTGCTTATGCACCATGTATTGCTCAAGGAATAATTAAAGGAATGAAAAATAGTATTAACGAAGAAAAAGAAGCTACAGAATCAGGATATTTCCCATTATTCCATTTCAATCCTGAAAGCAATGAATTTAAAGTAGATAGTAATGCCGACTTCAGTAAGTATAATGAATTTATGGCTGGAGAAGATAGATATAGATCTCTAAAAAATATAAATAAAGAGGGAGATAAACTACTTAGTCAAAATAAAAAACAAGCTGAAGATACGTTTGAATATTATAAGAGTTTAGAGACAAAGGAAGATGTTCAATAGCATCTTCTTTCATTTGTAAAAAAAATAATAATATATTATACTTATAATAGGAGGGATAGTATGAGAAGAAGAAAACTTGCTAAAAGAAAAAAACAAAGCGTAGTATCAATCATAGTAAATTTAATTCTCATACTAGGAATAGGATATGCCCTTATCCAAAGTAATTTAAATATAAATGGAACAGCTAATATGGGAGCACCTACATGGAATATTCATTGGGCAAATGTACAAGTAAAAGAAGGATCCGTAAGTGCATCAACACCAACTATTAATAGTGCTCAGACAACAGTAACATATTCAGTAGTCTTAAATGTTCCAGGAGATTATTATGAGTTTACTGTGGATGCAGTAAATAGTGGAACAATAGATGGAATGATAGATAGTATTACATCTAAACTTAATGGGGCAACTATAACAGAGTTACCAGATTATTTAGAATATACAGTAAGTTATGCAGATGATGTTCCGTTAGCAGTAAATCAATTACTAGCCGCAGGAACAAGTAAAAAGTACAAAGTAAGAATAAAGTATAGAGACGATATTAATTTAAATCAGATACCAGCAACTAATCAAAGTTTACCATTTCAATTCACAGTTAAGTATAAACAAGCGGATATTAGTTCACCAGAAGAAACTATTATTACATATAATGCTAATGGTGGAACAGGAACAATGGAAAATCAAACTATTCTAGCAAATTCTACAGAGACTTTATCAAAGAATACTTTCACAAGAGAAGGATATAGTTTTAAAAACTGGAATACAAAAGCAGATGGAACAGGGACAACATATACTGATGAAGAAGAAGTATCTAATCTAGGCGAAATAACACTATTTGCACAGTGGAAAGTAGAACCATTCCCATATGTATTTAGACAAGAAGGTATTTGTACATTCAATGGATCAAGTGCAAATATAACTGGAGAAGATTGTAGTAAATATACTAATGGTAAGTATATTGATACTGGAATAAAATTATATTCAGAGACAAACAAAGGTAAAGACTATGAAATAGGCTTTACAATCGAAGAATATGTACCAGCAAACAATACAGATCAAGCAACACTTATGAATACAAAATATGAATCAACTGGATATCCTGGAGTAGTTTTCAGAAAACAAGATAATACTCAATTTGAATTAGCATCAAGAAAAACATCAAGTTCTAATGAGAATTATCGTTTTGCATCTGCAGGTGTAAGGGATGTAAAAATATGGCGTATTAATAATGAAATATATTATAAAATTGATGATGGTCCAAAGACATTCTTAAATAATTTATCTCAATACAATCCAACTTTTGATTTAAATGTTTGGTTTGGGGCTACTCCAACTAATGCAAGCGCGACAACTGCCCAAAGATATTTCACAGGAAAATTATCTAATATGTATATTAAATTAGGAACATATGTAGAAAATAATTCTTATACAATTACATTCAATCCAAATGGAGGAGAAGTAGATCCTGAGTTTATAATTGTCAGTGAAGGAGATGCAGTTGGAACCCTACCAACACCTACAAAAGCTTTACATAATTTCGTAGGTTGGTATACAGGATTAACTGATGGTGTAGAAGTAACATCAACTTATGAACCAAGCGATGATATGGAATTATTTGCTAGATGGCAGAAGAAACCAGTCTATACAATTAGCTTTGATACTGATGGAGGATCAAGTGTTGATGATATAGAAATAGAACAAGGTACAGCAATAGGAACTTTACCAGTACCAACTAAAGCTAACATGTCATTTGATGGTTGGTACCTAGAAAGTACTTATAATACAAAAGTAACATCCAGTTACATACCAACAGAAAGTATTACATTACATGCTAAATGGTCTGATTCAACATTCCCAAAAGTATTTGAACAGATAGGTGCTTGTACTTTTAATGGGTCAAGTGGAACAATCACAGGAGAAAACTGTGGAGATTATGTAGGACAAAAATATATTGATACAGGAATAGCTTTATATTCAGAAACAAATAAAAACAAAGATTATGAAATAGGATTTACAATTAATAGTTATACACCAGCAGATAACGAAGCAAGAGCTACTCTTATGAATACTAAATTAGAAGCAACTGGTTATCCTGGAGTAGTATTTAGAAGAAATGATGCAACAGATAACTTTGTTCTTCAATCTAGAAAAACATCGAGTGCAAACGAACAAAAAACATTTGCTTACAATACTGTAACAAGTGTAAAAGTATATCGTATTTCAAATGAGATATACTATAGTATCAATGGTGGAGATAAAGTTTTATTAAACAACTTAACTGAGTATAATCCAACCTTTAATTTAACAACATGGTTTGGAGCAGCTCCATCAAATGAAGCAGGAACTGCAGCACAGAGATACTTAAAAGGTACTCTATCAAATATGTATATCAAATTAGGAGAATACGAAGAAGCAGGAAAATTTAAGGTAACATTTAATCCAAACGGAGGAGAAGTAACCCCTACTTCTAGACTTATCACAGCAGGAGAATCAATTGGAAATCTTCCAATTCCAAGTAGTCAAAATGGTATTTTTGAAGGCTGGTATACAGGATTAACCAATGGAATAGAGATTGATGAAGATTTTATTATAACCAATGATATAGAAATATTTGCACATTGGACCCCTTATTCTGGAAATGCAACATTTTTACCAGGGGAACAATTTAATATAAAATTAAAAACTTTATCCAATCCAACCACTACTGATATTACAGCTAATAGTGATGATTCAAAAATTGAGTTTATTGTAAGATATGAAAAAGTACCAAGTCAAGAATTGCTAACATCTTCAGAAATCATCTCAACAAACGAAAGTGAGAAACCAGTTTATGCGTGGTTTGATGATAATACTATTTATTATTATACAACAGCAAGAAGTATTTATTTAAATGCAGATTCGAGTAGTATGTTTAAGAGGTTTCGTTACTTACAGAATATTCAAGATATTGATATTTGGGACACATCTCAAGTAACAAATATGAGTTCTATGTTTGCCTATGCAGGATATTATGGTACAACATGGAATATCGGAGATTTAAGTGGATGGAACACCTCCCAAGTAACAAATATGAGTTATATGTTTAAGAGTGCAGGACAAAGCGCCTGGACATGGAATATTGGAGATTTAAGTGAATGGGACACCTCAAAAGTAACAGATATGAGTTATATGTTTGAATATGCAGGAAAGAATGCCACAACATGGAATATTGGAGATTTAAGTGAATGGGACACCTCAAAAGTAACAGATATGAGTCATATGTTTGCATATGCAGGAACTATAGCTCCAGTATGGAATATTGGGGATTTAAGTGAATGGAATACTTCAAGAGTGACAGATATGAGTAATATGTTTAGTGGTGCAGGTGAAAATGCTACAACCTTCAACTTAAATTTAAGTGGATGGGACACTTCAAAAGTAACAAATATGGGTTTTATGTTTCAATTTATAGGATGTAATTCTACAACCTTTAATTTAAATTTAAGTGGATGGAACACCTCTCAAGTGACAGAAATGAGTAGTATGTTTAGAAACGCAGGCGAAGATGCTACAACATTCTCAATTATAATACCTAGAACAAATGGTAATGGTATTAATAATGATACTACTCATATGTATGGAAAAACCACTTCAACTTATGATGGTCCACCTAAGAGTAGAACATTTACTCTCGCAGCAAATTAAAATAGGAATAATACAGAAATGTATTATTCCTTAATATAATAAAGAACGGTGATAATATGAAAAATAAAAAGTTATTACTAGGAATAGTAATAGGAATAATTGTTTTAATAATAGTAATTATATTGTTTATATTATTAAGTAGGAAAACATTGACTTGTACTTTTAAATCTGATCAAAGTAGTAATGGATATAGTATTAGTGCTAATTATGTGGTTAAAGCAAAGTATGGTATTGTTCAAAGAGTAAAGATTAATGAAGTAATTACTTCTAAAGATAGTAAAGTATTAAATAAATTTGAGAAACAGTTTAATAAACAATATTCATATAATAAGAAGACATATGGTGGTTATAAATATAAGATTACTAATGATACTGATAAAGTTACTAGTAATGTAACTATTGATTATAATAAGCTTGATATGAAACAGTTTATTGATAATAATGCAGCTATGAAAGAATATACTGAAAATAATAAACTTACATTAGATGGGGCTAAAAAGATGTATGAGGCTACAGGAGCTGTTTGTAAATAAAAAGAACAAATACTTGTTCTTTTATTTTGTTCTTGTATGTCCTGAAACATCCGCCCATTCTGAAATTATTTGTGGATCATAATGACTATGTATGTAGCTACTAACAAAATAGTTTACAGCGATTAGAACTGTTGGTAAAGTCACTAATACAAGTGTAATATATTGTAACTTTTCCTTTTTTTTCACAATTAATAATATTATAGAACTTATTAAGCCTAATATTATAAATATTACTGATAATTTATTGATTAGGCCAATTATTTCTTGATGAGGATAATAAGTAACATCTTTAATATCTGGTCACACAATCATAAAATAAACAATTATTAAATTTATAACTAGTAATATAGGTATAAGCATTTTAACATTTTTATTCATATAATCCCCTACTTATTCTTATTAGTTTTCTTATATAAGTTATAAGCAAAGTTGTTTAGTATGATATCAAATTCACCTATGTATTCAGTTATAGTAGCGTTGAATCCTAATTTAGATTCATTTAATCCACTGAATTCAGTTTGTTTTTCAAATTCTCCTACTATACCATTTAAATTTAGATATTTGAATCCTTGATTATTATAATCATTGATTAATTGCCACTTTATTAAAGAAGTAGCATTCAAATAACCATATTGATCATCCATACCTTCTGTGAATAGATAAGCAGCATTATCATACTTGATAACCATTGCTCCTGCTACTATTAATCCATCTGGATTACTTTTTAATAAATCAGTTGCAGATAACAGATTACTCTTATAAGAAGTAATTAATTTATCTGATTCCATCTTTTTATTTAAGTAATTATCTCTTTCTCTATCATCAATACTCATTCTTTGAATCTTTTCAGATAGAGTATTATTATAATCTACTTCTTTTTCATAATTTCTTCTACTATTAATCAAGAAAGATTCAGTATCTAATTTAGCATAATAGATATCTATGTCACTTTCAAATTTATTACATAACTCTTTATAGTAAGATTGAGGTTTATGTTCTTTTTGACCTATAAATTTATATAAAGCATTTATATTTCTATCTAAATCTTTTTCAACTATTAATCCGCTATTAGTAGCTCTTCTTATTTTATTACGAGTTCTTTTATCTAATTTAGCAAAGATTTCTCTTATATCTCTTTGTAATATTACTAATGCTTCCCAACGAGGTTTTTCTGTTTCAAATAATAGATTTTTTCCTTTATAAATAAAACCTGCTTTAGTTAAATTATCAATAATAGCATTTCCTTTATTGTTAAAATTCATAATATTACCATCAGCATCTCTGATTGTTAATGGTATATATGGGTCTATTCTAAGTAACATAAAGCCTTGTTTTCCTAGAGCTTTTTTTAACTTAGCAGCCATTTCTTTTACCATATCGGCATCCTCATAGTTAAATAAGATTCCTCTAGGAGCATAAGCTATTTTATTACCCATAAAGACTTCTTTATAGATGATTAGTGTAGCACCTATAAGCTTGTTTTCATCATTTACTACTCCTAAGTATTGGGCGTGATAACCGAATTTAACTATTACATTTCCATACATAGAACTTTGGTAATAGTTTCTATACTTATGTGAAGAAGCAAACTTATCAAATTGTGACGAGTTTAATTTAACAATTTTCACTTATATACACTTCCCATCATCCCCTTAATTATAGCATATGTAAAACTGTAGTTTCAACATTAAACTATGTTTTTAATAGTCAAAAAACGTCATTTATAGTATACTAATATTGGTGATAGTATGTTTGAAAATAAAAAGATTTTAATCTTAGGATTAGCACGAAGTGGTTATCAAGCAGCTAAGTTATTAATAAAAAGAAATAATGAAGTTTATTTAAATGAATTTAAGACTGAAGATAAACTAGATAAAGATCAATTGGAGGAATTAAGAGAACTAGGAGTTAAATTAATTTTAGGATCTCATCCTGATGATTTATTAGATGAATCTTTTGATTATTTAATTAAGAATCCTGGAGTACCAATAGATCATAAATATGTTTTAAAAGCTAGAGAATTAGGAATAGAAGTTATAAACGAAGTAGAGATGGCTTATCGTTTGTTACCTGAAAGTGTTAGTATTATTGGGATTACTGGTACTAATGGAAAGACTACTACTACAACATTAACTTATGAAATTATGAAAGAGGCTTTTGGTGATAGAGTTCATTTAGCTGGTAATATTGGATATCCTTTATCTAGTATCATAGAAGAAGTAAAAGATAATGATATTATTGTTATGGAAGTATCTTGTCAACAAGGAGAAAATTTCAAAGAATTTCATCCCCATGTTGGAGTATTTACTAATCTAAGTGAAGCTCATATTGATTTTATGAAGACTTATGAGCATTATAAAGAAACTAAAGCAAGAATGTTTTATCAACAAGATTCTGTGGATATTGCAATTATGAATTATAGTAATAGTGATGTAATGGAAGAATTAAAGGATATAAAATCTATTAAGAAATACTTTTCTTCTAAAGAGTCTATTGAAGGATGTCATTTAGTAGATAGAGATATTTATTATTACGATGAAAAAGTAATGAGTATTGATTCTATTAAGATTAAAGGTATGCATAACGTAGAAAACTGCATGGCTGCGATAATGGCAGTTAAGGAGTATGGGGTTTCTAATGAAGTAATTGTTGGTGTAATAGAAAACTTTAAAGGAGTGGAACATCGTCTAGAGTATGTAGATACTGTTGATGGAGTAGAGTATTATAATGATACTGAAGCCACTAATATTAAGTGTACACAAATAGCTTTATCTTCCTTTAAATGTCCTGTTATACTATTTTTAGGCGGATTAGAGCGTGGACAAAATTTTGAAGAATTAAATAATTATATGGAATATGTTAAAGCAATTATTGCGATAGGTCAGTGTCGTGAAAGAGTTAAAGAGTATGCTGAAAGTATTGGAAAAGATGTTTATGTATATGAACATTTAGTTGATGGATTTGATAAAGTACAAGAGATTGTTAATTCAGGAGATGTAGTATTATTAAGTCCAGCTAGTGCTAGTTGGGATCAATATAAAGAATGTGAAGTAAGAGGTGCTGAATTCAAAGATAAAGTTAAGGAGTTAAAACATGAGTAAGATAGGTGTTTTTGATTCTGGATTAGGAGGACTTTCAGTATTAAAAGAGATGATGAAGGTTTTACCTAATGAAGATTTCTTATTCTATGAAGATAGTCTTAATAATCCTTATGGTGTTAAAGATGAAGATGAATTATTAGAAATAACTTCTAAAATCGTAGATTATCTATTAGATAATGACTGTAAGATTATTGTTATTGCATGTAATACAGCTACTACTTGTTGTATGAAAGCATTACGAGAAAAGTATCCTAATACTATTTTCGTTGGTACAGTACCCGCAATTAAAGTAGCATATGATAACAATTATAAAAATACGATTATTTTATCTACTCCGTATACTACTAAGTCTAAAAGAGTGGAAGAATTACTTAATGACTACACTAGAGAAGATCAAATAATTACTAACATATCTGGGGAAAATTTAGCTAATTTAATCGAATTAGATAAACATGATGAGATAATGGAATTACTTCATAGATTGTTAGATGATTATAAGGATAAAGCTGATTCACTTGTTTTAGGATGTACTCATTATTCTTTAATAAAAGCTGAAATAAATGAAGTGCTACCTAATACAGTTCTATTAGATGGATGTTTAGGAGTAGCTAATGAAGTTAAGCATCAATTAGAAGAACATAATTTATTAGAGAACAATAGCGGATCTTTAGAAATAGTTAACAGTAAATCAGATGATTTAATTAAGAGAAGTTATGAAATATTAAATAATTAATGATATAATTTTTAATGAAAGGATTGATTATATGAAGATTAAAGATGTTATAGGTAGAGAAATATTAGATTCTCGTGGTAATCCTACTGTAGAAGTAGATGTTATTTTAGAAAATGGTATTCTAGGTAGAGCAGCAGTACCATCTGGAGCTTCTACTGGGGAAAGAGAAGCTTTAGAACTTAGAGATGGTGATAATTCTCGTTATATGGGTAAAGGAGTATTAAAAGCTGTTGAAAATGTTAATGGACCATTAAGAGATTTAGTAATTGGTATGGATGCGGCTAATCAAAAAGAATTAGATTATGCAATGCTTGAATTAGATGGTACTGAGACTAAGTCTAAATTTGGAGCTAATGCTATTCTAGGTATTAGTATGGCTGCTATGAAAGCAAGTGCCATTGAAGCAGGATTACCTCTATATAGATATATTGGTGATGGAAATATTTTACCTAAACCAATGATGAATATTATTAATGGAGGAGCTCATGCTGATAATAAGTTGGATTTTCAAGAGTTTATGATTATTCCGCAAAGAGATACTCTTAAAGAAAGAGTTAGAGTAGGTGCTGAAGTATTCCATAATTTAAAGAAAGTATTAAATGAAAAAGGATTAGCTACTGGAGTTGGTGATGAAGGAGGTTTTGCTCCTGATTTACAATCTAATAGTGAAGGATTTGATCTAATTATGGAAGCAATCAAAAGAGCAGGATATGAACCAGGAAAAGATGTTTGTATGGGTATTGATGTAGCAGCTTCAGAGTTCTTTAAAGATGGTAAATATGAATTAGTAGGAGAAGGAAGAAGTCTTACTACTGATGAATTGATTGATTTCTTTGAAGAATTAGTTAATAAATATCCAATTATTTCTATTGAAGACCCAGTAGATGAAAATGACTGGGAAGGATTTAGAAAGATTACTGAGAGAATTGGAGATAGAATTCAATTAGTAGGAGATGACTTATTTGTTACTAATAAGAAATGTCTTCAAATGGGTATTGATAATCATGCAGGTAATGCTATTCTATTAAAAGTTAATCAAATAGGTACTATTACTGAAACATTAGAAACAATTGAATTAGCTCGTAGTAATGGTTATGCTACTATTATTTCTCATAGATCTGGAGAAACAGAAGATACTACAATTGCTGATTTAGCTGTAGGATTAAACTTAGGACAAATAAAGACAGGTTCTATGTCTAGAACTGATAGAGTATGTAAATATAATCAATTATTAAGAATAGAAGAAGAGCTTTCAAGATAAGCTCTTCTTTACTTTTCCTTTGAAATATGGTATAATATGTCATCGTTGGAGGAGAAATTATGATTAAAAATGTCAGAGTAAATTCTGGAAAGTTTAGGATAGTAGAAACTGGTATAGCATATGGTAATATGAATACTGCTAAAAGGTTTTATCCAGAAGACTATACAGTTGAAGATAGACAAAGAGCTTTTTTGAGTCATAGATTAAAAGCTGGAAAAGATTTTGGTTTTGATGGGCATAAAATGTTTATGGCAGATCAAACTGATAAAACAGGTACTTGGTTTGAGTTAGATCAGGATTGTGTAGAAGCTAATCCTAATGGCTGGTCTGATATATCTGAAGATATTTTAGTTATTACTGATGATGTTCCAAGTGTTGTAATTGGTCATCCAGTAGCTGATTGTCCGGTAGTTATGGCTTTTGATGTAGAAAAAGGTGTCGCAGCTATAGGTCATTGTAGTGCAGATTTAGTCGATATTAAAATGCCAATGTTAGTAGTTGATGCATTACTTGAATCATATGGTTCACGTGATGAGGATATCGTTGCTTATGTATCTATGTGCGCTGGAATCAGTTGGACATATGATAGTTATCCAAAATGGGCAAAAGATGAAAAAATGTGGGAAAAAGCAATTACTTTAGGAGAAGATGGTTTATACCATATTAATTTAAAGAGAGTTGTTAGAAAACAATTACTAGATAGAAACGTTGCTGGGGTTTTAATGAGTCCAGATGATACTATTACAGATCCAAGATATTATTCAAATAGCGCAGCTTTTAATGGAGATAGTACTAAGAACGGACGTAACTTTGCTGGAACTTTCTTTACAGGTAAAAAGAAAGGTTCATATCAAAGGGTTTTACGTGAGAAAAAATTAGAAGGGCTTTCAAGATAAGCTCTTTTTTTGTAAGTAAAATAACTGTTAAGTGATTTGACAATAACGTGTATAATTAGATATTATTAAATTAGATTGAAATATAATGCAAAGTGTGTTATAATACATGCCTAACAAGGGGGACTATTATATGACAAAAGAGGAAAAAGAAATTCAAGAAGTAAAAAATAGAATTTTGGCTAATTCTAATATTAGTGAAGAAAAAAAAGTGTTGTTGCTTAATGAAATTAGTCAAGGAAAAACATTTGGTTTTAATTCTGGGTATCCCAGTATTGATAGACCATGGCTAAGTTTTTTTAAACTAGATAGTTATTATAAAATAGATAATAATAGTACAGTATATCAAGATATTTTAAAACAAAATCAGAATGATTTAAAAAATTTAGCTATTATGTATTTTGGTGGTAATATTTCTTACAAAAAAATGTTTGAACAAATCGATAAAACTGCAAAATCTCTAGAAGAATATGGTATAAAGAAAGGGGATTTTGTGACGGTATGTTGTGCTGGAATTCCAGAGTGCATATATACTGTATACGCATTAGCTAAAATAGGAGCTATTGCTAATATGATGCCACCATATTTTGATAAGGATCAAATGAGTGCTAGAATTTCGGATTGTGAAAGTGACACTTTAATTGTTATGGATAGTTTTTATCCGCAAATTAAAGAATCTGTTAATAAATCAACAGTAAAAAAAGTAATTGTAATTCCAACTCTTAATTCTAGTCCTTTGAGATATATCCCTAAAAAAAATAAGATAAAGTTAAATTATGTTAATGAGTTATGGTGGAATCAGTTTATAAAGGATGGAAATAAAAGAATTGTACCTGAAACTTTTTCATACGAAAAAGATTATCCTTTTTGTATGGTTTATTCTAGCGGAACAACTGGGGCATCAAAAGCAATAGTTTTATCGCATGATAGTTTTCAATATTCAGTTTTATCATATGATGCAAATACTATTGACATAAATCGTGGTCAAAAAATGTATCAAGTAGTTCCACCATGGTATTCTACAGGATTAAGCACATCAGTACATTTACCTTTGCACTATGGAGTTACAATTTTTCAAGATCCACGATTTGAAAGAGATGTCTTTGTGAAGAATATTATAAAGAAAAAATTGGATTATTCGATAGGATCTACAAGTTTATATGAAGGTTTTTTAGACAAAAGATTAACTGAGGGGAAAAAATTATCTCATATGTATACACCTGTTCAAGGGGGAGAAGCTCTTAATAATGATTTAAAGGATAAAATCGAAGGTGTTTTGAAAGACATGGGTGTTGATACTAAAATTATAGTTGCCTATGGTCAATGTGAATGTGGAGCACAAGTTACTAGTCAATCAAATAAAATTAATCATCCTGCAGATTCTGTAGGAATTCCAATTCCTGGAGTAACAGTTAAGATTGTTGATGACGATTTTAATGAATTGCCATATGGTGGAAGAGGAAACATAGTAGTTAATACTCCATGTGGAATGATTGGTTATTATAATCGTCCTGATGAAAACGAAAAGTATTTCCATTATGACGAATTTGGAACAAGATGGAATTGTACTGGTGATATCGGAAGTATGGGTGAAAACGGAGATTTATTTGTTGATGGAAGGGCTGAAGATTTTTCTATTTCTGAAGGCAAAAAGATATATAATTTTGATATTGAAAGAGTTTTACAGGGAGAATCTGATATCAAAATGTGTGATTGCGTAAGTATGGTTAGAGATGAAATATCTGATGGTTTTGTTTTACATATTATATTTGATGAAGAAAGTGAAAAATTATATGAAGAAAACATTGAAAAACTGTATGATCGTTTGATAGAAATACAAAAAAGAATTTTTGATGAATATAACGATATTATAATGGTTCCAACTGAATTTAAAATCAGAAAAGAATTTCCTTTCAAACCTTTTGGTAAAAGAGATACTGAAGCAATGAAAAGAGAAACTGATGGATTGATTCATATTGATAAGAACTATTTAATAGAAGAAAATAAAAAAATAATAAAAAGAATATAAAAATGTAGTTATATTCTTTTTTTATGTTATAATATAATTGTGAGGATAAGGAGTGGTTATGTGGTATTTACAAAAATTACATTAGCTATAATTGTTTGCCTTTTGTATATTACTTCATTAATTGTGATTTTTCTCATTAAAAGCAATGCAAAAAATGAAGAAACAAGAATATACAGAAATTTGTTGATTGCTAATTTTATTGGGTTATTATTACATCTTCTTTCAGAGGTGATATGTTTTTATTATGAACAAATACCATATTTTCTTTCTTTTATAGTTTTAAAAGGAATGCTTAGCTATTATTATTTATTTGGTGTGATACTATTAATATATTTAGTGACTGTATCTAATATTGATAAAAACAAAGTGCTAATAAAGATTATTAATGCTTGTGCTGTTTTGGTACCTATTGCTTTTTTATTTATGCCAATCAGCGTGTATAGAGATACTGCAAATATGCAATTTTATACCTATGGTATTGATGTTAACATAACATATATTTTATCTGCTATTATTGTTGTTATGTTAATCATTATAATGGTTATAAAATATAGTGAATTATCAAATAAAAAAATGGTTCCGTTATTATTTTTTATAATCGGTGGAACAATATCAATAATAATTCAAAGACATTACCCATATATAATTATTATTGATTTGATAGAAACAGTGATTTGTTGTTTGATGTATCATACAATTGAAAATCCTGATATGAAAATGTTGCAAATAGTAGAGAAAGCAAAAGAAGAAGCTGAACATGCTAATCAAGCTAAGAGTGATTTCTTAAGTAGTATGTCTCATGAAATTCGTACACCGTTAAATGCTATTATAGGTTTTAGTGATGATATAAGTAATTATGAGGATCCGTTACCTAGTCAGATTATGGAAGATGCTCAAGATATTTCAGCCTCTGCTGATACTTTGTTAGAAATAGTTGGTAATTTATTAGATATATCTAAAATTGAGAGTAATGAAATGGAAGTAGTGGAAGTTCCATATAATTTTAAAGCTGAATTAGAAGGTTTAGCTAGAGCAAATGTTAGTAAATTAGAGAAAAAACCGATAGATTATTTCTTAAGAATTGCAGGAGAAATACCTGATGAAGTAATCGGTGATAAAACACATATAAAAGAAATAGTTAATAATTTGATTACTAATGCGATTAAATATACAGAAAAAGGGACTATTTCATTAACAGCTAAATGTGCTTTTGATCAAGATGATACTTGTAATTTAATTATTTTTGTAGAAGATACTGGAAAAGGAATTTCAGAAGAAAATCAAGATAAGTTATTTAATAAATTTGAACGTTTAGATGCAGAAATAAATAGTGCTAATCAGGGTACTGGGTTAGGACTTGCTATTACTAAGCAATTAGTAGATATGTTAAATGGTAAAATTAATGTACAAAGTACTGTAGGTGAAGGATCACTATTTGCAGTTCAAATACCACAGAAAATAAGTAAAAGAAGTAGTGATAACGAATTTAAAAATATAGTTATTTACGATGGTAATAAAGAAAATGATAATGAGATGGGAGATTTTGGTATTATGGATAATGAAAATAAAGCTGCAAATAATGAAAATATTGAAGAATTAATAAAAGCTCAAGACTTAAAAGAAGAAGAAGAAAAGAGACAAGAAATACTTCGCAGAAGAAAAGAATTATTAGCTAAGAAACAACAAGCTAATAATGGTGAAACTAAACCAGAAGAAAAAAAGGAAGAAGCTGTTGAATTAAAAGAGGAAACTTCAGAAACTAAAGTAGAAGCACCGGTTGAGGCACCAAAAGAAGAGGTTTCTGAGGTTAAAGTTGAGCCAGTTGCAGAAGTTAAGGTAGAAGCACCGGTAGAAGAGAAGAAAGAGGAAGTTAAGGTTGAAGATAGTAAGCCTGCTTCAGATGATTATTCTTCAAAAAATGTTTTAATAGTTGATGATAATCAATTAAATATTAAAGTTGCTGACAGAGCTTTAGCTCATTATAAACCTAAAACAGAAGGAGCTTTATCAGGTCAAGAGTGTCTTGATAAAGTTAATGCAAATCATTATGATTTAATATTTATGGATATTATGATGCCTGGTATGAGCGGAGATGAAACATTAGCAAAATTAAAAGAAATGCCCGGTTTTGATACTCCAGTTGTTGCTTTAACTGCAGATGCAGTTGCAGGAGCTCGTGAAAAGTACTTAGATTTAGGATTTGATGATTATATTGCAAAGCCATTTAAGCAAGATCAAATAAAGGCTACACTTGATAAATTTTGTCAAAAATAAAAAACTAGAAAAAACAAAAAAAAACAATCAATATAAGGTTGTTTTTTTTTGATAATTATTATAAAATTAGTATATGTAGAATAAGATACTATAGGGTATTAGGATATGAAAAGGGAGTGTAATAAATGGTTATAGGATCAGCGTTTGGAATTGTTTCGTTAGTATATTGTGTTCTTATGATAATTGTGTATCTTTATAAGAGAAAAGCCAATAAAACAGGAGGATTAACGAACTTATTTTATGGATTGTTATTAATATGGACTATTATAGTTGGAATAATTGAAATTATTTGTATATGGGCAATAGATAGTTTAAGCAATCAATTACTAATAGAAATTTTATGTCGTATTCATATTCTAGTTGATATTGAAATCTTTACTTTAGCAATTGTATATTGTTATGTTGCTACTGTTGATGATTCTAATCTAACTAGATATACTAAAATTCGTCGTCTTTTAGGAATATTTGTTATTACGTTTGATTCAATTATATATTTAATTACTTTATTCTTACCAATAGAGTATAATGCTATTATTATTCCACATTGGGTATTATTCAGAGGTCCTGCATTATATCCTGTTTATGTTTTAGGTATAATTGTTTGTATTTTCTCTTCATATTTAATTTGGCGTTATCGTAAAACAAATCCTAAGGAATTAACAATACCAGCGGCATACTTCGGTGTAACATTCATTTTATTTGCCTTAATTGAAGTTGTATACTTTGATAATGGTATTAATTACATTTATACACTTATTGCATACTTTATGATAGGTACTTTCTTCACAACAGAAAGTCAAGATACTAAACTATTAAAAGATGCAGAAGAAAGTAGAGAAAGTGCTGAGGCTGCTAATAAAGCTAAAAGTAATTTCTTAGCAAGTATTTCACATGCTATTAGAACACCAATGAATACAGTTTTAGGATTTTCACAATCATTACTTGAAGAAAGAGAATTAACAGAGGAAAAAGTAAAAAAAGATGCTCAAGATATTAAAGAAGCATCTACAAATTTATTAGAATTAATAAATAATATATTGGATATATCAAGAATTGAATCTGGAAAAGAAGAAGTAGAAGCAAAAGAATATAAAGTTGAAGAATTATTAAGAGAAATAAACAGTTTAATAATTTCTAAGATTTCTAGAGATCAATTAGATTTCAAAATTAACGTTGATAGTAATATTCCTGTTTCATATAAAGGTGATTCAGATAAGATTTATAAGATTATTGTTAATGTACTATTAAATGCAATTCAAAATACTAATTATGGTAGTGTTTCACTAGACGTTGGTGGAGCTTACGTTGGTTCTTTATTTAAATTAAGTCTTATTGTTTCTAATTCAGGGCATTTAATGACAGAAGAAGAATTTAATAAAGACTTTGATGAGTTTTCTGAAGATAATAATTCACAAGGTACTAATAAAGAAAAGCTAGGATTGATTGTTGCAAAAAGATTAATTGATTTAATGGGTGGTACAATTGATTTCAAAAATGAAACTGGTAAAGGTACTAGATATATAATAAGTTTGGATCAAGAAGTTGTTGATGATATGAAAATTGGAACAGTTTTCATAGAAAGTGTTGGTAACGTTGAAGATACACCATTAGATTTAACTGGTTTGAAAGCTTTATTAGTTGATGATAATAATGTAAATATAAAAATAGCTGCAAGATTACTAAAGCAATTTAAATTAGATGTAACTACAGCTTCTAATGGACAAGAGTGTATTGATTTAGTTAAAAATGGTGCTTTTGATATCGTTTTCTTAGATCACTTAATGCCTGGTATGGATGGAGTAGAGGCCGTACATGTATTAAGAGAAAATGGAAATGAGATGCCAATCATAGCATTAACTGCGAATTCTTATTCAGGATCTCGAGAAAAATATATCGAGGAAGGATTTACGGATTACTTACCTAAACCATTCCAATACAAAGATTTAAATAAAGTACTTAGAAAGTACATGGGACAATAGGAAGGGGTGATTTGGATGAGTTTTATAGAGAATTTAGTACATGCTCCTGATGGTATTATTGCAAGTATTTTATATTTATTTATATGTTTTGTTACAATAATATGGCTGCTAGTTATTTATTTTAATAAAAAGAGAAAGAATTCTATTCGAGCTGTATTCTTTAAAATAATTCTTTTTACAATTATTACATTATTAGTTAGTAATGCAGTAGTTGTATTCTTCCTAAATGAAGGAGTAACTGGTATTCCATTTAGAATAATTTATGCAATACATTGGGAATGCTTTATTTGGTGGTTTGGTACATATAGAGTTTATAATCTATTATTCTTGTCAGGTGATGGAGAAGAAGAATGGCCAGAAGAAGGTGGCTTTAAAAAATTATATACAGGATTATCAATTTCTAAAAAAATTGTTGGGAATGACATTGTTAAATTTTTATCAATGATAATTTATTTATTCTTACCATTTTCAATGTTAGATATAAATAATTTAAACTTTATTTCTGGAATAAATACGTATTTTGTAATTGTATATATGTTTGTTTCTGGTGGAATATCATTATTTGAAACATTAGTAACATATAGAAAACAGGCAACATTTAATAAACTATCAGTTGTGTTTGTTTATGCGGTAATGTTTGTTGCAATTGTATGTCAATATTTTGTTAGAGAAACAACAGTTTATTGTATATGTGCAGCAATTCAAGTTTATTTCTTGTATTTCATGGTTGAAAACCCAGATATTAGATTGAGAAAAGAAATAGAAGATTTAAAAACAGGTATTGAAAAATCTAATAGAGCTAAGACAGATTTCCTATCAAATATGTCTCATGAAATTAGAACACCTATGAATGCAATAGTAGGATTTAGTGATTCATTATTAACAAGTACTGATTTTGATCCTAAAACAGCAAGAGCCGATATTGAAAATATCTATACAGCTGGTAATAACTTAGTTGATATTATCAATAATATTTTGGACATTTCAAAGATAGAATCAGAACAAAATACTATTAATGCAAAAAATTGTAACTTAGATAAACTTGTAAAAGAGTTAGCTAGTGTTATTAAATCCCGTTTAGGTAAAAAACCTATTGAGTTTATTACTGAATTAGATGAGCATATACCATCAGTAATTTGGGGAGATTCTACAAAGATTTATCAAATATTATTAAACATTGCTAATAATTCAGTTAAATATACTGAAGTTGGAAAAATAAAATTAACATGTATACCTGAAACTTTAGATAACAAACAAGTATTACTACACTTTAAGATATCAGATACTGGTTATGGTATTAAGAAAGAGGATTATGATAAAGTATTTAAGAAATATTCTAGATTAGAAGATGCTACTAGTAACGATATTGAAGGAACTGGTTTAGGATTAGTAATTACTAAACAGTTTGTTGAATTAATGGGTGGTAAAATTTGGTTTTCAAGTGATTTTGAAGTAGGAACCACATTCTTTGTTGATATACCTTTTAGAGTAATAGATGATACTCCAATTGGTGTACAAAAAGACGTTTCATCTGAAAAGACTGAAGATGGTTATATAAGACATCTAGATTGTTCAAATTATACTGCATTGATAGTTGATGATAATGAAACTAACTTGAAAGTAGCAACTAGATTGCTAGAGAAGTATAAATTTAAAATCGAAACAGCTAAAAATGGAAAAGACTGTGTATATAAATTTAAGTATGGTAATCATTATGATTTAATCTTACTTGATGATATGATGCCTGAGATGGATGGTGTTGATACAGTTAAAATAATTAAAAAATTAGATGTATTTGATATACCTCCAATTGTTGCATTTACAGCAAATGCTATGACTGGAATGGGTGAAAAATATATCGAAGCTGGATTTGATTATTATTTACCAATGCCAGTTAGTCTTCAAGAACTAGATGAGTTAGTAACAACATACTTCGGTGAAAAAGTTAATACATATGTAGAAGATAAAGAAGAATTTATGAATAAAGGTACTACTGAAAAAGAAGAGCCTAAGGAAGAAAAAGCTTCAGAAGAAGCTCCAGCAGAGGAAAAGAAAGAAGAACCTGCTGAAGAGAAAAATGAAGTAAAAGAAGAGCCAAAAGAAGAAAAAACTTCAGAAGAAGCTCCAGCAGAGGAAAAGAAAGAAGAACCTGTTGAAGAGAAAGCTGAAGTAAAAGAAGAGCCAAAAGAGGAAAAAACTTCAGAAGAAGCTCCAGCAGAGGAAAAGAAAGAAGAACCTGTTGAAGAGAAAGCTGAAGTAAAAGAAGAGCCAAAAGAGGAAAAAACTTCAGAGGAAGC